>CAIVGO010000240.1 GCA_903905445.1 uncultured Bacteroidota bacterium | reverse complement strand
TGTACGTTTCCACCCGTATTGTAACGCAAATCAAGCACCAAAGTACGCATTTCTTGTTCCGCCAACCACCCGAATACCCGTCGGTAAAAGCGCTCATATCGGCCATTTGGAAAACTACCCAATTTCAAAATGGCCAGGTCTTTTATTGCCGTATCCCGCCGCAATTCCATATCGCGGTATTTCAAAACAGCTGGATCTGCGGGCGGACGTTTGGCTTTGACCGTCAGCAACTTGATGAAATCGGCCCTCGATATACCGGGCACGCGGTGTTCTGTAATTTTTCCATCGACTTGTACAGCGGTCACCGTGTTCGTCGGTCGGGTGCCAAAAAGCAACGAATAATGCCGCCCAAAATAAACCGAAGCAATGGATTGGGTAAAACTGGTGTTGTACCCATCGCCACTGTGCAGCAAACGTCCCAGTCGGATCACCGTCTCCACCGAATTGCCATTAATCATTTTCAATTCGGTACCACGGCGCAAACTGGTATCGCCGCTATAATTACCCAATACATAGGCTTTGTCGCCCACAATCTGGAAGGTGAAGGGTAAAACGATGGTTTTATCGGTAAAAAAAGGCGTTTCTACTGAGGTATGCCCATCGCGTATGCGCGCAGTCGCCAGCATCACACTTACCATTGCTTGTTCTATCGGCACCGAGTCCCCCCGAAGATGGCTGCTTAAATCGTCGAAAAAACGGTCGAGCGAATCCTTTGTGTTGAATAGAAATACGCCTTGATGCCCTTTGTACACGACTTTTTGCAAAAAAGTTAAATCCGTGCGCAAGTCGGCAGTCGCCATTTTTTGGGCCGCTAAGGGTTGTGCCGCCCAGAAAAAGAGCGCAAACAACACCGGTGCCAGAAAATACTTAGGCGGGTTCGGTTGTTTCCGTCGCATCATCTTCGGTTTCAATTCTTTCCAGGATTCTAAACACATAAGCGTATTCGTTTTTAGCATCCGGTTCATGTGCTTCCCGCCAGGTTTCGCGCCATTCTTCCGGGTTAATTTCCGGGAAAAAGGCGTCTCCTTCTACTTTCGCATCTACATCGGTGATATAAATGCGGTCCAGCAAATCCATGCTTTCTTTATAAATCATGCCGCCGCCAATAATGAAAACTTCCGGTTCCTCATTGTCAAAAGCCATACCGAGTGCCTCTTCAATGCTGTGGGCAACCAATACACCTTCAGCGGTAAAAAATGGATCGCGGGTCACCACAATATTGGTGCGCTTGGGCAACGGATGGCCAATTCCAAGATAACTTTTGGTGCCCATGATGACATGGTGGTGCAAGGTCGTACGCTTGAAATACGCAATATCGGCCGGCAAATAAAACGGAATCTGGTTGTCTTTCCCAATCACATTATCATGGGCAGCAGCAACGATGGCAGAAACGATCATAATGGGTGCGTTTGAATTTATCCTTGAACGTAAACAACCTGTTTTTCTTCAAAAAAGGCTTCACTAAATTGTGTGTTGATGGGAAAGGTTTCGGTATAGTCGAATCCGTCGCCCGGCAGCGCATTAATTTCGCCCTCCAGGTTTCCTCCTTTCAAGGCGATGATACCATTCGGATAACTGTGCTGATGCTTCTTTTTGAGCAGTTTTTGCCCCCATTGCATCAATTTGTCCAAAGGGGCTACTCCCCGCGACAGGATAAAATCGAAACTGCCAAACGTGCGCAAGTCCTCCGCGCGCGCATGCAGGGCCGTGACATTGGTAAGGCCCAACGCTTCGGCCACTTCGCGTACCACCGTTATTTTTTTGCCCGTGCCATCTACCAGGGTAAATTGCACTTCGGGGAATAAAATAGCGAGCGGAATGCCGGGGAAGCCACCACCGGTGCCCAAGTCGAGCAGTTTTGCGCCGGATTTGAAGTTGAAAAACTTGGCAATGGCCAGCGAGTGCAGGATATGCCGCTCCTCGAGGTTTTCAATATCTTGTCGTGAAATGACATTTATTTTAGCGTTCCATTCGGTGTACAGGGGTACGAGCCGCTCGAAAAGCGCAGTTTGTTCGGGTGTTAAATCCGGAAAATAACGGGTAATCAATTCCATCGGCGCCTTATTCAGAGAGTTCTTTCAACATTTTTTCAGCCTGGTTTCTTCGTTTGGGGTCGAGTGTATTGGAGCGGGCGCGTTCGACGGCACCAGCTGCTTTTTCACGCATGGCCGGGTTTTGTGCGGCTAATTTTACAAAAGCGAGGGCCTGGTACCAGTACAAATCCTCCCCGTAGCGTTCTATATTTTCAATTTTGGCAAAACTTTGCAACGTAACATCCGGGCGGTTCATTTGCAAGCCAATGACGCCAAGGTAAAACAGGGCGTCCGATTGGCACATCGCCAGGTCATCATCCTGGGCCAGATCTTCCAGTTTATCCGCAGCGCCAACGTAGTCTTTTTGTTTATATAGAAGGTCGGCATCCTGCATCCGTTGCATGCATATTTCAATGCGTTGGGTGCTCGAATCGGCACTTTCCAAACGCGCAATGTCTTCCATGATGCTCTTGGGTGGCGTGAAGTTCGATTCGTACACCTGCGCCGGGGTGCGTGTTTGGAGGTAATTGCTCAGCACAAAATAGGCTGTGGCGCAAACGAGCAAGCCGATTGCCGTGTAAATAATCCAGAGGGGCAGGTTGCCTTTTCGGGTGCCTTGTACGGGTTCGCCATCGGCGATGCGGCGTTCGAGTACGCGCATTTTTTCCCAAAGCATTTTTTCAGAAGCTTGCTGAAAAACAGGTTCGTTGCCGCGTTCTGGTCGACGCCAGGCCAAAATATCGGCCCGGGTGGCCCGCATTTGCTCCACGGAGGGCATGTTTTCACTGGGTAGTTCGTGCGCTTCATCGATTGGTTCGGGAACCGGTTGTTCGCGCTCTATCAGCCAGTCTTTAAAATGCGTCAGGGCCAGGGCCTCTAAATGCGCGTAAAACGGGGTTGCTTCCGGGAATGCGCCCGCGCGCATTTGTCGCGCAGCTTCAATAATCGCAGTTTGGAAAAAGATACCGCCTGCCGCCGCACTTCCACCCAGGTTTGAAATGGCCCGAACAACAGGCCTTCTAAACTGACTGTAAATCTGTTCCAGCACCTGCTCGTCGGCAGTTTGCAGACCGTCGGCGTACATGGTATCCGAGAAATGTTCGCTGAGTTGTTCCATGGAGGCATCTTTGTTTGAGGCTGCAAATTTGGGATAAATAATCCTTATAGACCCAGATTTAAATGGATTTGAAGGATGGATGGATAAAAAAAATTGATTTTCAATGGATTAGAAGCCAGATGTTTTCACAACCATTTTGCGTTGACAATATTGGGATAAAAAAAAGAGCCGGGACATTCCTGCCCCGACTCTATGAAAACACCTAAAACCCTATTAACTAACCTTATGAAAACAAATCGGCTGCCTTGTGGGCAATTAGCCGATGGCAATGCTTTTTGTAACCGGTTTCACTTCTTCTTTCTTTTGAAGGGTTACTACCAGGATTCCATTTTCATAAACCGCAGAAATGGCATCTTGGTTCACGGTTTCGGGCAATTTATACGAACGTTTGAAGGATTCGTATCGGAATTCGCGCCGCGTAAACTTTTCATCGCTGTTTTCAACTTGTGCTTCCCGTTTTGCTTCCACGGTGAGATGGTCATTTTCGGTCAGCAAACTGAAATCTTGTTTGTTGTAACCAGGCGCTGCAAATTCCAGCCGGAACGTATCTTTAGTTTCAACAATATTTACCGCAGGTTGGTTCACGGCGTAATCATTGCCAACTAGATCTGAAAGGTTACGGTTGAAAAATTCATCCAATAAACCATTAGAGAAGGTTTTGGTTGCAGGAAAAGGGCGGATTTTTACGAAATGGTTCATATTTTAAGATTTTTGTTGTGAATAATGTTGGTTGCTTCTTCCATTGCAATTCGTGTACCATCCCATTTTTTATGAAATTTTGGCAAAAAAAGGGCTTTTTATGCGCCAAAATGGCATATATTGTTAAATTTTAAACTGACATTTTGTCATAGGCTCTTTTTTAGGTAGCAAATAGTGATTGGTGTTTTGCTATAAATAGCATAAATTTGTGCGTTTTCCTGATAAATACAGGACGCTCGCTTATGCCACACCTGATCGAAATTGTTACCCTGCCCCACGAACGGCAGGATGTCCCGTTGATTCGCAGAAAAGCAGCCCAGCAAACGGGCCTTTCGCTCGACGAAATCAGCCATGTAGAAATTTTAAAAGCATCGCTCGATGCCCGCAGCAGACAGCCCGTTTATCGTTTGCGCGCGGCCGTATATCCACTTCATGAAGCATTTACGCCCGAACCTGCGCTGTTAGCGGGTTTAAAACCTGTATCGGGCAAGCAAAAAGTAATTATTGTCGGCGCAGGACCAGGCGGGTATTTCGCAGCCCTGGAATTGCTTGAGTTGGGCATTCAACCCATTGTTCTGGATCGTGGCAAGGATGTGCGCGCCCGTCGCCGTGATTTGAAAGCCATACAGCAGGATGGGGTCGTGCATCCCCATTCCAATTATTGTTTTGGCGAGGGTGGGGCGGGCACTTACTCCGATGGTAAATTGTACACCCGATCCGTAAAACGCGGCGATGTGTATAAGTCCTTGAAACTCCTGGTGGAACACGGCGCCACTTCCGATATTTTGATAGATGCGCATCCACACATTGGTTCCAATAAATTGCCCAATGTGGTGCAAAACATACGCGCCACCATCGAGCAATACGGCGGGGAGGTGCATTTTGGACAATGGGTCACCGATTTTATCTTGAAAGATGGTAAAATGCAGGGTGTTGTAACCCAATCGGTGGAAGATGGAAACAATACGACCACGAAAGAATGGTTGGCCGACGCCGTTATCCTGGCCACCGGACATTCGGCACGCGATATTTATTACTTGTTGGATAAAAAAGGGATCCGCGTGGAGGCCAAGCCCTTTGCCTTGGGCGTACGCGTAGAGCATCCACAGCCATTAATAGACCGAATCCAGTATCGGGGCAATGGGCGCGACGAGCATTTGCCAGCAGCCAGTTACAGCCTGGTGTGCCAGGTAGGTGCACGGGGCGTGTTTTCGTTTTGCATGTGTCCGGGTGGCCTGGTGGTACCTGCTGCTACGGCTCCGGGCGAAATTGTCGTGAATGGCATGAGCATGAGTCGGCGCGATTCGCCATATGCCAACTCGGGCGTAGTCACCGCCGTGGAGGCCGAGGATTTAGCGGCCTGGCAAAAACATGGGGTATTTGCTGCGCTGGCATTTCAGCAATCTGTTGAGCAACAATTGTTTGCGGCAGGAAACGGCGATCAAAAAGGTCCGGCCTTGCGCTTACCTGATTTTATAGCCGGGAAATTATCGGCCAATTTGCCCGGCTCCTCCTATATCCCCGGATTGTATGCGGCGCCGTTGTATGATTTGCTTCCACCCTTCATTTACAAGCGATTACGCGAAGGTTTGAAGCAATTTGGCACCCAAATGCGCGGCTACTACACCGAAGAAGCCACCATCATCGGCACCGAGAGTCGCACGAGCGCGCCCGTACGCATCCCACGCGCGACGGACACCCTCATGCACCCGGAAGTGGAAGGCTTGTTCCCTTGTGCAGAAGGCGCAGGATACGCCGGGGGCATTATTTCGGCGGCCATGGATGGGCAGAATGTAGCGAAAGGCGTGGGGCGGTTGTTGGCGGGGCGGTAAGGGGCGGTAATTTGTTGAATCGCTTAAAATATTTATCTTTGTACATAGTAATAGCCTTTGATAAATAGCCAACGCTAAGTGGTTATGAAAATAGATGGATTCTAATCCATTGAAAATCAATTTTTATCCATCCATCCTTTAAATCAATTTTTAATCTTGGTATATATTTACAAAAACATCATAACAATTGAATCCGGCAAAAGAAGCGGGAAACCCTGTATTCGGGGTATGCGCATTACCGTTGAAGATATTTTAAATTATCTCGCAGCAGAGATGACGATCGATGAAATTTTAGCAGATTTCCCGGAGATGACGAAGGAAGATGTGTTGGTTGCTTTGGAATTTTCGGCGACTTGATGCTAATGAATCCATTAGTGTCAAAAAAATGTACAGATAATCGGGTTAGATGTACGGTTCGGTAACAGATTTAGTGGCTGCAGCATCATATAAGTCTCCTTGTATCGTCATTAATGAATCAATATTGCATATAAAATTACTAAAGTCATGACCATTGAACAAACGGCAGATGGAATCATCATTAAACTGCCAACAGCTACGAACATAGAGGAAATTCAAAGATTTTTGAACTACCTGCGCTATAAAGAAATAGTTGCCAAGAGCAAGGCGACGCAAGAAGATGTTGACGAGCTGGCCAGAGCGGTGAACAAAAGCTGGTGGGAGCATAACAAACACCGCTTTTTGCCCGGAACATGAAATTTGTAGTAGATCGCAACATGGTGTTAAGTGCGCGTTGTTGCAACTCAGGTATAAAATATAAGTATACTCACTCCAAAAACGCCAAATAATCCCCCGAATGCACCAATTGGAACGTCGCCCCAGGGTAAGCATTGATAAAAGTGGCGGGTAATTATGATATTTTTCGGTTGCAACCGAGATATATCATAATATTTCTCGGTTACAACCGAAAAATATCAAAGTTGGCCCAACAAAAAATCCCCATCCAGGCCAAAACCTGAACAGGGATGTTATTTTTTAAACGCAACCTAGATGCCCTAATTCGATCCAGCCCCTTTCAAATACTCTTCCACCAATTGTTTGTAATATGGTTTCAGGGTAGGGGATACGGTGCGGAATTGTTCGATTTCGGCGCGGCGTTTCTTCAAATATTCTTCCAAAGCCGGTGGCATTTTGGCCGGTTGTTGCTTGGCGGTTTCGGCCTGACGTTTTTCGTCTTGTTCGCGTTCGCGTTCAGCGCGTTCTTCCTCGAGCAGGCGGGTCAGGATTTCTTCCTGGCGTTTGAGCATTTCATTGGTCAGGCGCTTATTCACCAGGTCGGTTTCCACCTTGTCCATTTCCGACATAATTTCGTCAAGTGCTTTGCTGCCTTTGCCTTGCTCTTGTTTTTTCTTTTGCATTTCGCGCAGGGCGTTCCGCATGGCTGCCTGTTGTGCGGCCATTTGGGCAAATTCTTTACTCATGCCCGGAGATCCGCCTTTTTGGCCTTCCATCCGTTTTTTGAGTTCTTTCATTTGCTCGTTCAGGCTTTGCTGGCCTTTGCTCAATTTATCTTTCGGCTCTTTGCCACCTTTGCCTTCCCCTTCACCCGATTTTTTACCGGGTTTTTGGCAACTCTGACTACCCGGCATTGCCGAAGCCATGTCTTGCTGCATTTGTTCCATGATTTCGGCCAACATCAAGGCTAAGTCATTGAGGCCTTTCATGCTGCTTTGCTGGTTGCTGGTTGCCGATGGAATACGGCGCTCTTCCAATTCCTCAATGCTGTGCTTGATCGAAGTTTTGATGTCGGATACTTTATCGTTCACCAAACTTTCAATCTTGAAATTGCGGCTGGCCAAGGCATGCAAACTGTCTTCCACAATTTTAAAATCGTCTTTGATTTTGTATTGCTGTTGGGCCAATTCCACATAATGCGGGGTATTGATGCTGGAATTGCTCACATCTTTCATGTTTTGTTCCTGCGCAAAAGACAAGCCTACCAGATTTTCCAGCAATTGACGGAGCATTTTCACGTCTTCTTCCATTTGCTCCATTTCACCCGACTCTTTTCCCTGCTTTTTCTTGTTGGCCATATTTTTCATCTTATTGGCCGCCGATTTTTGCTTTTTGCTGGCTTTTTTCTTCTGATCTTTGCTCAATTCATCCTTGGCATCCTTCATTTCCTGCTTCGTATCTTCCATCTCCTGCTTTTGGTCTTCTATTTTTTGCGGACGTTTGAGGTCTTCATTTTTCTTTTTAAGTTCCTCTTCTTTTTTGGCCACATCGTCCATTTGCTTGTTGAGTTCGTCCTGCTCTTTTTTCAGGTCTTCGTCTTTTTTGGAGCCTTCTTCGGTTTCTTTGGCCAATTCTTCTTGTTTTTTGGCCATTTCTTCGAGTTGGTCAATTTGTTGTTGCTCCAATTGCTCTACCTCCAACTGCTTGTACAACTCTTTCATGCGATCCAGCTCTTTGCTCAACTCCTCGCTGTTGATCTGCATGTCCTCCATTTTTTCCAGCATCTGGTCTTTGTTCATCTCCTGCAGCAGTTTCTGAATGTCTTCCATCAACTTCTTCATTTCTTCAGAAACCGATTTTTCGAACATTTTTTCCAGTTCTTCCTGCTTTTTCACCAGTTCCTCATCCTGTTTATTGAATTCCTGCTGCTGTTTATTGTTTTGCTCGAAATTTTCTTTCGCCTGCTCAATCTGGTTTTGCAATTGTTTTTGGCGTTGCAGCAATTTCTCCATTTCCTTGCGCGACTGCCAGTCTAACTCCTTCTTTTGGAGCACTTTATCGCGCAGTTTTTTCATCTCTTCCTGAATTTTCAAACTCTCTTTGAGTGCTTTATCCAGGTCTTTTTTAATCTCTTCCGAATTTTGGGCCTGTTGCTCGCGGAATTCATTGAGCGTGGGCATTTTATATTGCATCACACTGGTGCGCGCACTTTTTGCACCATTCACCGCATCATTGTCAAAAATTTCAAAGTAATAGGATACTTCATCACCGGGCTCGAGGTTCAGGTTGCGCATATCCCAGGTGTACTGATAATTGACCTGTTTGCCCGCCTGTTTTTCAATTTTAACGGTATTCATCGGCATTTGACCGCCTTTTACCTTTTTAACCTGGTAATTGAAAGTCAGGTTGTTGAGACCGTAATCATCGGTAGCATCGCCCGCGAAAAAGCTGAGGCGGGTATTGGTACTGTCCTTAAATTCTTCTACGCTGATCTGCGGGTGCAAATCTGGAATCACTGAAATCGTGTACGCCACGGAATCAGCATTCGGAAGCAAACTATTGGAAATGAATACTTTATAAACTTCGTCTTTCAGCGCGCGGCGGTTGTAGGAAAACAGGTTGTTATCAAACCGTTTGGCATCCGAAGTGCCATCATTGCTGAAGCGCAACGCCAATTTATCGGTATGTTGGGCATTGAATACCCATCCGATGGTGGTGCCTTGCGGAACAACCAGGTCGCCCACATTGGCCAAGGCTTCGTTGGGGCGGCCCGTATAATCCGGGAAATCTAGTTTTACATCAAAACCTACGACACTTGGTTTGCGCAACACATTCAACGTGTAATCGGTGCTTTCTATGCCGCCCGCAAACAAATTGAACGGAACTTCTTTCTGAACATTTACAAATTTGTAGGAAAACAAATTGGCCGCTTCCTTGGTAAGCCGGTATTGCACATTGCCCAGGTTGATAAACATTTCATTGGGCAATGCCTGACCTTCCACCTGCACATTCAGCACAAAATCAGCGAATTGCACGGTGCGCAGACTGTCCGGATTGATCAAAAACTTGAAAGGGGCCGGTTTTTCAAACTTGGTACTGCTGTTCCACAAACGCATGGTGCCTTCGCGCAGGATGTTCGGCGCGCCCAGCAACAAGAACAAAAACAACATCAAAGGCGGCAGGGCATAACGCAGGTATTTGCGGTTTTTACCCAAATCTATGGCCGACTGAAACGGTACCAAACGGATTTCGTTGCTTTTTTGCTCAATGGAGGCATTGATCAGATCGGCGTAAATGGCATTGCCACCCTGCTGTTTCAACTGCAAAATATTCAACAGTTTATCCGAAACATTGGTAAAATGGCTTCCGATAATCTGCGCCGCCTGTTCGTGGCTGATTACCTGTCCAAGGCGGAAATAGTGCATCAAGGGCAGGGCCACCCAATTGTAAAGTGCTGCGGCAGAAAGGGTTATAAAGCCCCAAAACATGCCTGTGCGCACACTGGTATTGAAGTAAAAATAATACTCCAACACGTTTAATAAAATAAAGAGGCCCAAAACCGCGCCAACCGTGTACAGAGCGCCGCGCAGCAACTGGTTGATGTAAAATTTGCGGATAAACCCGTCGAGCTTCTCAATCAGCAAGGAATAATTATCTTTCAGCATAGTGCCGGATGTTGTCTGGTAAGTACAATGAAGTAATGATGGAATTTTAGCCCCATAAAGTTGCCCAAGGTAACGCAAAATAAACAGCTTATTGGACAAAAGGTTGGCCTGAGACCGTTTTTAACCGGTTGGGCCTGCTTTACGGGTTGGGCAAAGTTCGGAGTATTTGCATAAATGTGCAAGTTGGTGAGTAGAACTTGCAAAAGGATACTTTAAAAATTGTGCGCTACATTTCCAAAATTCCTTTTTCTTTGAGTCTTTCATAGCATTTCTTAAAACCAACCCATCCAATGCCAAAACTGATTCCCGCCTTTCTCCTCCTTTTTATTTTATCCACGCCCCTTTCCGCGCAATGGAGCTTTCGTACCGGTCCTACCGGAGTCACTACCTACAAGGTGTACGATGTGGGCAATGTACGCTGGCTATGCACCGCCTCGGGATTGTACCGTTCCAACAACAGCGGGAAAAATTTCACTAAAATACAAGGATTGCCCGATAATTACATCATTGCCGGGCTCCTGTTGAAAGCAGATTCGATCGTGCTGGCACTCGGTGCGCCCGATCCCAACAGCGGGGGGGCTTCCAAAACCTATTTATATTGGAGCGTAAACCAGGGCGCCCAATGGCAATCCCGGATCGTAAATATCCAGCCTGAATTTCTTTACAAAGATTTCCGGGTGTACCAGGATACGATGATCATTGGCACCAACAGCCGTTTATGGCGCAGCACCAATGGCGCACAGTCTTTTTATCAAATTGGACCGGATACGATCAATGGTTTATACAAGTACGCCATAAACGATCGCGGACTTTTTGTATTGGCGACTAACGGACTGTTCCGTTCGACCGATCGGGGTGATAGTTGGGAATTCGTGCGAAAAATCAACGGATTTGGCGATGTGGCATTGTCTGGCGATACGGTTTTGGTGGTCTCCAATGCCGATTCCATCTATTATTCAACAGATCGAGGTGACAATTGGATGCGGCACCCTGCGTTTCCGGCAATTGGTAATAACCGCTTGAGTACCGGTGTAAACGGTCGTTTTTATTCATATTTTAAGGAGATCTATTACACCGACAACCTGGGTCAAAGTTGGCAAAAGTTATCAACAGGTTATAAAAACACCTTTTTTGGCGTACACGAAAACGAAAATGGCACATGGGGGCTGGCTGGTGCAGGACTGGTCAAGATCGACCCGGCCAACGGCTTGTTATACCCCGATCAGGAAGGAAGTCGGGGCGGCTACAACCAATTTATGGTAAAAGGATTGGGCGATCGACTTTATGCTTTCAGCAGTTTATACAAAGGCGCATACAGCACCGATGCTACCCATTGGTCGCCCCTGGCCGCGCTCCCGGCGGAACAATTGCCCCTGGATTTGAACCGAAAGCAAGACACCCTGCTGGTAATTACGAACAATCTTTTTTACTTTTCCACCAATGATGGCCTAGACTGGAACCAGGTTACCGACTCCTTGGATATGCCAAATTCGCTGGATGTTGAGGGCGATGTGCTCATTGTAGGAGATCAAACGGGCATCCGACGCGCAAATTCCGTGCTTGGCCCCTGGAAAAAGGTGTCGAGCGCACCCAATACCGACCATCTGCTCATCACGCCGGAAAAATGGTTTGCGGTCAGTTATTCCGGCGCCCTGCGTACTTCTACCGATAAAGGGTTGAGTTGGGTGATTTCGGCGCAATTAGGTTCAACTTCCTCCTATACGCTCAACGAGCTTCAATATGCGGCTGGCAAAGTATTTTATTTTGGTTCGACCGGCCTTTATTATTCCGATGCAAACGATGGAACCAATTGGATTTTGGCGCAGGGGATTCCGGCAAATGCCTTATATTCAGGAATCGTTGCGTATGAACAAGTCCTGTTAACGGGTACCCGAGGAACAGGACTGTTTGCAAGTACAGATGGCGGCGCAAATTGGAGCCCATTTTCGGGATTTGAAGGGGCCTATATTCCTTCAGTTACCATTTGGCAAAACCATTTGGTGGTCTCGGCTATTGAAAACGGGTTATGGATCAATGATTACAACCTGGCCCCATACCATGCCTACGCATTTTTGGACGACAATCAGAACCAAATTCAGGATCCCGGAGAAGGGCCTTATTCCGGATTGATCGTTCAGGCAAAAGGTGGAACATTTGCTACGAGCGACTCCGCTGGTCTTATACGGGTTTATGGTACAATGCCAGAAGACAGCTTGTTTACACATAATCCTAAATTTTATACCACTGTAACGCCTGCTCAACTTTTGTTAAAATCCATCACGGATACCGTACAATTGGCTGTTTATAAACAATCTGTGAAGGATCTTCGGATTACCTTGGTCAACACACGCCCGCTCGTGCCAGGGTTTGACACGGAGTTTTACCTGATTTGTGAAAACATCGGTTCTGAAACGGTTGATGCGAAAGTTCATTTTAGTTTTCCGGATGCGTTATCTTTTGTGTCGGCCTCCATACTGCCCGATTCCTTGGGACTGGATTCGGCACTTTGGATCTTGCCTCAATTCAATCCCGGCGACATTCAAAAAATAAGCGTAACCATGAAAACGGCTGCTACGGTTCAAATCGGCACCGTCGTTAGCGTGGATGCAACGATCGCGCCGGTGGACATAGATGTGAACCCGATGGACAACGTTTCCGGTTTGCGGATTGTAGTGAGAGGCTCTTTCGACCCGAACGACAAAACGGCGCGCAAGGGCGAACGCATCACGCCACAAGAAATCGCGGACCTCGTTCCGATGGAATACTTCATTCGATTCCAAAACACAGGCAACTTTCCGGCAACATTCGTCCGGGTTATGGACACTTTGAGTGCACGGTTCGATCCCGCCAGTTTCGTTTTTCAGGGTAGTAGCCATCCTTGTCGCTGGAACATCACGGGTTCCGGCATTTTGGAGTTTTTCTTTGACAACATTCAATTGCCCGATTCCACCAGCGATGAACCGGGCAGTCACGGTTTCGTGGCTTTTAGTATCAAACCACGTCCCGGTCTCGTTTTAGGCGATACCTTGGCCAATACAGCCTTTATTTATTTCGATTACAATGCGCCCGTGCAAACCAATACCACCCGTACCGTTGTGGCGGAATTGGTCAATACCTTTTCTCCAGCGGCTGGAATGCCACGCTTAGACTGTTTCCCCAATCCCGCTGCTGATATCGTGTATGTTCGTTTGCCGGAAGATGTACCTAATTCGGAAGGGCATATGTGGATTTGGGATGTGAATGGTCGATTAGTTCAGCAAATAAGTACTAAAAACTCGGAAGGAACGCTCGCCGTACCGCTTGCCAATTGGCGCGAAGGCTGGTACAGGGTAGCCTGGCAATGCAAAAAGCAACTTTTGTGGGGGACATTTTTGCATGTTATACCGTAAAAGACAGGAAGAAAAGGGTAAATTGGTGTTTGGGCAACAAATTCGAATGACATGGCAGCCAAAACTATTTTCTTAACTTTAATTGCACTGGCTTTCGTTACTTGTGTAGCGGCTCAACCAGGGTTCAATAAAGTATTTCATCAGTATGCAAGTGAACGTTTTTCCTTTCTAACTGTCGACAAAGAAAAGATTTACTGTGTAGGAACGGCTTATGACACAAGCATAAATCCTTCTCCACTACAAATTCACTTGGTAAAATTAGATACGAATGGAAATATCCTTTTATCCAAACTATATAAAGACTCTTTAGATGGTTACTTAAGCACAGATTACAGTAGTGGTTCCATCCTTAAAACCACGAAAGGTAATTTTCTATTTGCACCGGCCGTTTTTGGAAGAGCATCTTTGCAGTTGCTTCAATTTAACGAAAACCTAGACATCGTTTCCATCTTTGAATATCCCTTGGATAACAATTTCGCAGAATTCTACGATCAAATCGTAGAAATGCCAGACGGCGGTTTTATGATTGCTGGCGCTGCCCAAAGGCCTAATTACAAACAGGATGGTTTTATTCGCAGGGTGGATCAGTTTGGGAATGTTTTGTATTTTAAGTACTATGGAAAGTATAACAAAGATGAAAATTTTAGGTGTTTGTTAAAGATTGATAATAATAGATACTTGGCTGGCGGGAGTGCCGGGCCCGATTTGAGTAATATATATGACATACATGCGGGCTTATGGGTGATTGATAGCAATGGCTTAGTGACCAAAACCTGGATTGCCACGCAATATCCTGATTTGCTTACGATTATGGGTTTATTGCCAGCCTCGGATGGCGGATTTATGGCCCACGGACGGAGGCTATTGGGGGTAGACGCCCAAGGCAGTAGGGTTCAATGTTGTATTATGAAATTCGATAGCACCTTGCAACTTCAATGGATAAAGGGTATTGGGCCTTATAGTTCAGATAATTTGGGCATTACCGCTTTTTTCGACATGATCCAAACCCCCGACGGCAATTACCTGCTAGCCGGGCAAAGGCGCCCTTACGACAACCCGCCTACCGTGAATAGTGATGACTGGGGCGGCTGGCTCTACAAGTTTTCACCCGAAGGCGACAGCATTTGGGCAAGGGCAGATAATGCCCCGGCGGGATTGAAACCCACAGGAACGTTTATTTATGGCGGGGTTGGTGTGCTTTCCAGCGGTAGTGTGGTGGCGGGTGGGCCAGGTGATATTGATGATCTTTTTCACGGTTGGGTCGTAAAAGTCAGCGCGGATGGTTGTTTGGATTCGGCCTTTTGTTTGGCTACTTCGGTTTATACGCCATTGGAAGAAAAAGCCTTGCAAATAGCCCCCAACCCGGCAAATGAGTATGTAAATATTACATTTCCCGCCTGTGCGCAGGAGCACGCACGCCTGTGCCTGTACAATGCCCTGGGCGTTTTAGTGCAGGAGGTAGCAATCCCGGAAGGCGAAACTTCCCATACCCTGGCGCTGCAACACTTGCCTCCGGGCTGGTATATGGTATGCTGGGTGGTAGATACTCGTGTGAGGGCGCGGGCGCGTTTGGTGCACGTGGGGCGTTAATAAGAACGGGGTTGCTCAATTCATCACATCCACTGCCAAAACCACATCCAGCAGTATTTTAAGGTCTTCATACAATTCATTGACGACCTCAAAACGCACATTGGAGCCCCAAAGCGAGGGTTCCAGCAAATCTTTATCCTGCGTGAGCGCGAGGTAAATTTTATCGCCAATAATGGAGCAGTAAATCTCCTTTTCCCGGTTTACTTTTTGAAACCGCAGCCGGAACATTAAAATGGCGTGTTGCAATTCTTTGGAAATCACATCCTGAATCCGAACGTCTTTGGTGGCATAGGTATCAAAAAAAGCCTCAAATTCGGGTAAAAGGTTGTCCTTCACCCGCCGTCCGCCGATCAAATGAAAGGCTTTTTCGCTTCGGCTCAGGTATTTGCGGTAAGCATCGGGCAGCAAAAGCACACCTCCGTGCATATCGGCGCGCTGGAAATCGGCGATTAAAAATATGCCGCGAAACACATAATCCAGGCGGTTGCGTACATCCGAAAACTCTTTTACCCGCAATTCACTCAATTGAAAAGGCGTTTCGCGCACCATCCCTTCAATCAGGTCTTCGCCCCGGTACTCGTCCGCGTGCGTGAAAATTTTACTTTCTAAAAAATCTTCGGGCTGTATAAATCCCTTGGGATCATATTGTTTAAAACTGAAATTGACGCTGTTGTCAATAAAATCGAGCAACAAACCCACAATACGCGGCTTAAATTCCTGGTAAAACACCTGGATCCGAAAACCCAAGTAGGCCATCCAAATCGCTACCGGAATCAGCAACAACAAGGTCACCAGAAAAATATCAATGAGGATTTCAATCGCCACCACCGCAGCCAGCATCAAGGCCGATAGCAGCAGCAGGCGTACCAATCGCCGCCGTCGTTGCTCCAGGTGCAACAATTCGGGATAAATGTTCTGATTGTAAAAAAGGCGGAAGTCTTGCATGCCGACCTTACAACTCGATTCCTTTTTGTTCTTTATACTCGTCGATATAATCGTCGATGAGGTGCACGAGCAAATCTTTTAGATAAGCATTTTCGAGGCGTGCAATGACCTTCAATTTCTCCAATTTTAATTTATCGACAGCAACGGTGAGGCGTTTTTTGCCAGAAGATTCATCCGTTGTAATTTCTTGAACATCAATGGTTTGACGAATCAACGCATCCAGGCCGCTGTATTTTGGGCGTATGGGTGTAGCATCATATCCGCTGCGATTTTTAGCGCTGGCGGTCAGCGAATCGGGCTGATTGGCTTCATATTTTTCCAGGCTTTCGTCGAGCGCTTCCTGCAACAGGGAATCCAGGTCGGATAAAAAATTCTTATGCGCTGCCTTGCGCTCACCGGTGGTAGGTTCGGTGGCGCCAAAGGCTATTTGCCCGGATTGTGGATCATTGAACAGGTTGTCCAGACCTTCGGAGAATCGTTTTTTGCTCATCCAGTAAGGGCGTTCATTTTGTGCGTTCCAAAATTTCCTTGCTCAGTGCGAGGTAATCGACAGCGCCTGGGCTTTTGGGGAGGTAATCAAAAATGTCTTTCCGTTGTGCGGGCGCTTCGGCCAGTGCAACGTTGTCACGAATATAGGTCTTAAATACTTTATCGCCAAAATATTTGTGAATCGTATCTACTACATCGCGGTTTAACACACGTCGGCTATCGTACATCGTGGCAATTACACCACTCATTTCAAGTTGTTTGTTGAGGCGCATTTTCACCTTATCAATCACTTGTTTGATTTTTGCGAGGCCTTGCACTGCCAGAAACTCGGTTTGCAGCGGAATCAAAACATATCGGCTGCTGGTAAGGGCATTGAGCGTGAGTAATCCGAGTGATGGTGGGCAGTCGATGAGTACATAATCATAATCATCGGATACCTGATTGATCAGTTCGCGCAGGATAAACTCTCGGCCAGCTTCATTGATAAGTTCCATTTCCGCACCCGAAAGGTCGAGCGAGGAAGTAATAACGTCGAGATTAGGCTTGTGGTTGTAAGGAACGAGTTCGCCCTCGCCCCGCAAGGCTTCATAAATGGTTGTTTTTTGACGCGGGATACCCAGTGAAATGGTCAGGTTTGCCTGCGGATCGAGGTCGATCAACAGCACTTTTTGGCCTAATTCCACCAGTCCGGCGCCAATATTGATTGTGCTGGTTGTTTTACCAACCCCACCTTTGTGATTCAGAAGAGAGATTACATGACCCATATAGATACAAAAGTACGAAAAAATAAGAAATAGCAAAGGTACGATGCTTACACCATATTGTTTCATCTGTGTTGGAAACAAAGGTAAAAGAAAAAAGAAACAGGCTTAAACGGCTGATTGTCAGATGAAAGTATGGTTCCAGATTTGGCTTCAGAAAAAAAAGTGAAAAAAATCTTTGACATTTTTTGTTTTTAAAAACTCTTTGTTTTAAATTTGCAGTGTCAAACAACGTGAATGACGTTGTAAAGACGGATTAACCATCCTAATTCACATTAATAGTTTAAAACAAGCGGGCTATGATCAAGGAAGATAGAATTGATTTGAATACCAGGTTTATCAATGCTTTCAAATTGTTGGAAGATCGCGGTGCCATTGTAAAAAATGACCGTAGTGGTAAAGGGGTAGGCGATGTTGCCGAAAAAGTATTGGGCAACAAGGCTTACGGCCATATTATCCGCGCATTTTTAAATCCCGAAAGTAAACGGGTCATTGATTATGGTCAGGCGCAATCGTTTTGCCGCGCCTATGATATCAATGAGGCCTGGATGTTGCATGGCATCGGCAATCCATTCGGTTTTGATATGCCGGGTGATGCTTTTTCGAGCGACCGGGTAATTTCCAATGGCAATGGCAATATTCTGTTTACCACTGTACGCGCTTTCGCAGGTGCTACCCTCGGATCAGATAATGCGGAAGACAACACCTATTTTTCTATTCCCGGTGTTGGTGGAACGGGCCTGGTTGCCTTTCAAATTGATGGTAATTCTATGGACCCTGTGATTCGCCACGGCGATATTGTAGTGTGCAAATCGGTTGAAAACCTGAATGATGTGCGCGACAATGAAATTTACGCCGTGCGCAGCAATGGCAATGTTTGGGTGAAATATGTCCAAAAGATTTTCAACAATCGCGGACGTATCGTCAAACTCAAAATGATCTCTGCCAACTACTTTGACAACGATCCGTTCGAAGAAGACGTAAATGAAACTTCCCGGCTTTACAAAGTGGTGCGCAAAATCAGCAACGTATAGTGAAGGGCCTATCTTGGGGAATAAAGTACAATTGTACGTTTAAGACTCAAAAAACGAACATTGTGAATAGGTTGCGCAACCTTTTTTAACTTGTTTACACCTCGGTGTAAAACAAGATTCCAGCTCATTTTAAAAATAATACCTGCTTCAACTGCAACACAGTTAAGTTGGAAAGGTATGTTAAGATATTATCCTGCTGTTTATTGTTTTCGGAGCCTCCCGCGCGCAACGCCGGCGAGGCTTTTTTTATGGCCCTGAGGGGCAATGCCGTTGACGTAATGATTTAATCTTAATACTTAAATCAACGGCATTGCCTCCTAAAACCGGTAACCTACGCCAAATTGAAGGCGAAAACTGTCGAAATACTTGTAATACGTGGCTTCCGCACCCGTTTGTGGCGTACCTTCTATTTTGTTAAAACGTACAAAACCATCGGCTACCCGCATATTGGTGTACAAATATTCGGCACCCAACAAAATATAAGTGCCCGCACCTGAATCATAGCGAAGTGCAAGACCGCCTCGAAATAAGGGCTGAAAGCCGCGATCCGT
>CAIVGO010000239.1 GCA_903905445.1 uncultured Bacteroidota bacterium | reverse complement strand
GAGAATCGTGTCGTTGTTTTCCATAAGGCTTTAGCAAATGCGCGGCAATTGTTCGCCGATCAACATATTCACGACGCGTTTACCGCCGATTTTACTGGTGAGCACTACCTGGCGCGGGTGGGCTTCCACGACTTCCCCAATAATGGCCGCTTGTGCCCCATATTCGAGGCTGCGCAACTGTTCCAAACAGGCATCGGCCGCATCCGCTGCGACAAAAGCCATAAAAATGCCCTCATTCGCTACGTACAGCGGATCAAGTCCGAGCAATTCACAAGCGCCTGCCACGGCTTCGGAAACGGGTATGTTTTTTTGCCATAAATCGATGCCCAAACGGGTATCCCGCGCAATTTCGTTGAGTGTGGTAGCCACGCCGCCCCGGGTTGGGTCGCGCAACAAGTGTATTTTTTCACCAAATGCATCCAAAAGGTGCATTACCGTGTGGTTCAGGTTGCAGGTGTCGCTTTCGAGGGTGGTTTCAAATTCCAGGCCCTCGCGCACGCTCATGATCGCGACCCCGTGGGTGGCCACCATACCGCTGATCAAAATTTTGTCACCCGCTTGAACCTGCCGGAAACCAATCTGTGCCTTCGGATGCACCGTACCGATGCCCGAAGTATTGATAAAAATTTGATCGCCTTTGCCGCGTTCCACCACCTTGGTATCGCCCGTAACGATTTGCACACCCGCTTTTTGAGCCGCAAACTTAATGGCAACCAGAATGTCCCAAAATGACTGCATCGGAAGCCCTTCTTCCAAAATCAGGCCCAAGGAAAGGTATTGGGCGTTGGCGCCACACATCGCGAGGTCGTTTACGGTGCCATTTACCGCCAATTCGCCAATATTACCGCCGGGGAAAAACACCGGACTCACCACATAAGAATCGGTGGAAAATGCCGTGCGGGTACCGGCGGGTAAAGAAAAAATAGCGCCGTCGTGCCGTTCGTCGAGCAAATCATTTTTAAACAGCTCAAAAATGCCGCTTTCTAATAGTTTATGGGTCAAAACCCCGCCGCTACCGTGTCCCAACATGATCTTGTCAAAATCCAGTTGGGGCATCGGGCATTGCAGCTGCATGCTTATTTTGTTGTTCATTTTATACCGTTTCCCGCCCGCTTATACCATTTCCATGGCTTGTGAAAAATGATAATAGGCCGCGCAAGCACCTTCGCTCGACACCATGGGAGCGCCCAAAGGAAACTGTGGCGTGCATTTTTTGCCAAATTGTGGGCATTCATGCGGCTTTTTTTGCCCTTTGAGTACCAGTCCGGCAATACACTCGGTGCTTTCCTCGGCCTTGGTTTCCGGCATTTCAAATTTCAGGGTAGCATCGTACGCCGCAAATTCCGGACGCACGGCATACCCGCTCATCGGGATGACGCCAATGCCCCGCCACTCGCGGTCGGTGGTTTCAAATACCTGGTGAATCACTTTTTGCGCCTCCGGATTGCCTTCGGGCGGTACCACGCGGGTGTACTGGTTTTCGAGCCGATGTTCCCCTTTTTCAAGTTGTTGTACGGTCATCAAAATGCCCTGCAGCAAATCCACGGGTTCGAAGCCGGTGATCACCACGGGCACTTTGTAGCGCTCCACCAAGGGATAATATTCTGAAATGCCCATGATCGTACATACATGTCCTGCCGCCAAAAAGCCCTCAATGACGCTATTTTCGTCATTCATAACCGCTTCAATAGCAGGCGGAACCAATACATGCGATGCCAGAATGGAATAGTTTTTTACGCCCGCCCGATGCGCATGCAGCACCGATAAAGCATTGGCCGGTGCAGTCGTTTCAAAACCTACAGCAAAAAACACGACTTCGCGATCGGGATTTTCCTGGGCAATTTTTACCGCCTCTAAGGGCGAATACAAAATGCGCACATCGGCCCCGGACGCTTTCGACTCAAGCAAACTGCGCTCCGAACCCGGCACCCGCAACATATCCCCAAAAGAGCACAGGATGACGCCTTTTGCTTCGGCCAGCCACACCGCTTTATCAATCAGGTGCTGTGGCGTTACGCACACCGGACAACCCGGCCCGTGTACCATGTTTATCTCCGGTGGCATCAGGTTGAGCAGGCCATTTTTGACCAAACTGTGCGTTTGTCCACCGCACACTTCCATGATGGTCCAGCGACGGGTAACCGTTTTT
>CAIVGO010000238.1 GCA_903905445.1 uncultured Bacteroidota bacterium | reverse complement strand
GGATGCACCGTACCGATGCCCGAAGTATTGATAAAAATTTGATCGCCTTTGCCACGTTCCACCACCTTGGTATCGCCCGTAACGATTTGCACACTCGCTTTTTGAGCCGCAAACTTAATGGCAACCAGAATGTCCCAAAATGACTGCATCGGAAGCCCTTCTTCCAAAATCAGGCCCAAGGAAAGATATTGGGCATTGGCGCCGCACATCGCGAGGTCGTTTACGGTGCCGTTGATGGCCAATTCGCCAATATTACCGCCAGGGAAAAACACCGGACTCACCACATAAGAATCGGTGGAAAATGCCGTGCGGGTACCGGCGGGTAAAGAAAAAATAGCGCCGTCGTGCCGTTCGTCGAGCAAATCATTTTTGAAAAGCTCAAAAATGCCGCTTTCCAATAGTTTATGGGTCAAAACCCCGCCGCTGCCGTGTCCCAACATAATTTTGTCAAAATCTAATTGGGGCATCGGGCATTGCAGCTGCATGCTTATTTTGTTATTCATCATGTACCGTTTTCCGCGCGCTTATACCATTTCCATGGCTTGTGAAAAATGATAATAGGCCGCGCAAGCACCTTCGCTCGACACCATGGGGGCGCCCAAAGGAAACTGCGGCGTGCATTTTTTGCCAAATTGTGGGCATTCATGCGGCTTTTTTTGCCCCTTGAGTACTAGTCCGGCAATACACTCGGTGCTTTCTTCCGCCTTGGTTTCCGGCATTTCAAATTTCAGGGTAGCGTCGTACGCTGCAAATTCCGGACGCACGGCATACCCGCTCATCGGGATGACGCCAATGCCCCGCCACTCGCGGTCGGTGGTTTCAAATACCTGGTGAATCACTTTTTGCGCCTCCGGATTGCCTTCGGGCGGTACCACGCGGGTGTACTGATTTTCGAGCCGATGTTCCCCTTTTTCAAGTTGTTGTACGGTCATCAAAATACCCTGAAGCAAATCCACGGGTTCGAAACCGGTGACCACCACGGGCACTTTGTAGCGCTCCACCAAGGGATAATATTCCGAAATGCCCATGATGGTACACACGTGTCCTGCCGCCAAAAAGCCCTCAATAACGCTATTTTCGTCATTCATAACCGCTTCAATAGCAGGCGGAACCAATACATGCGATGCCAGAATGGAGTAGTTTTTTACGCCTGCTCGATGCGCGTGCAGCACGGATAAAGCATTGGCCGGTGCGGTCGTTTCAAAACCTACGGCAAAAAACACAACCTCGCGATCGAGATTTTCCTGGGCAATTTTTACCGCCTCTAAAGGCGAATACAGGATACGCACATCGGCCCCGGCTGCTTTCGATTCGAGCAAACTGCGCTCCGAACCCGGCACCCGCAACATATCGCCAAAAGAACACAGAATAACGCCTTTTTCTTCGGCCAGCCACACCGCTTTATCAATCAGGTGCAAGGGCGTTACGCACACCGGACAACCCGGCCCGTGTACCATGTTTATCTCCGGTGGCATCAGGTTGAGCAGGCCATTTTTGACCAAACTGTGCGTTTGTCCACCGCACACTTCCATGATGGTCCAGCGACGGGTAACCGTTTTT
>CAIVGO010000237.1 GCA_903905445.1 uncultured Bacteroidota bacterium | reverse complement strand
GTACACACCTATTATATAATCCATTTATCCTGCGCTGAATCCAAAAAATTTTTAACCAACCCTTTTTTCCAATGAAAACGCAGTTATTTTTTTCGAAGAGCAGGCAATTCGCCTGTTTGAGCATTTTTTTATTGCTCATTTTAAGTGCACATTTACTGGCACAAAGCCCTTGTCCCCCAACAACGGGGTTGCGCACCAGTAACCCCAGTTTTCCCGGTTGCCTTCCACCAGGCGGGGATCCGTTTAAAGTTTTGCTCGTTTTAGATGAATCCGCCTCGATTAACTTTGGTGCTGGTTTTGAAGGAGATGTGGAAAATGCAGTCCGGGGATTTGCCAATACCCTGGCTGCCAGTGCTCAAACGACCGGTGAATTGCAAATGGGTATTGTGGAGTTTTCATCAAATGCAGCAATCGGTGTTCCCATGAAGGATGTGAAAGATGCAAATTTTATCACGACGGTACAAACCTATTTAAATGGTGACAATACCGGCAATTCCCCTAATTACAATCCCAATGGTGACACCAATTATGAAGCAGCCTTTAACCTGGTTGCTACGATCCCGGGCGTAGACATTGTGTTTTTTATTTCAGACGGAAATCCTACCTCGGGTGGAGGTCAAAATGTTTGGCTAGCGGCTGCAAATCGAGTTAAATGTGCAAAAACGTACATTTTTGGGATTGGTCTAGGCGCAAGTGTTACCCCCTTGTCCATTCAATTGGTATCCGGCCCAGATCAGTTAGGAAATCCATTGGGCCTTCAAGCGGGTGCGGATTGGACAATTCAAAGTTTTGCCAACTTGCCTGCCAGTTTGGTAGATTTGGCAAATGCCCGGATTGACCGGCAAGCGCCAACCCTTACCTGCCCGGCAGCCATTCGGGACAACAACGATAAGGGAATGTGTGGTAAAACCGTTTCATTTATCCCCACGACTTCCGACAATTGTGGAATCGCCAGTGTCCTAAGTACACCCGCGTCTGGCAGTTTTTTTGCGGTTGGATCAACTACCGTACAGTTTACGGCCAAGGATAATGTTGGAAATACCGCTACTTGCTCTTTTTTAGTGACCGTGAGTGATTTGGAAGCACCCGAAATCGCTTGTCCCCCCCAAATTACATTGAGTTGTGAAGAATCCTTGGCGCCCGCCACTGCAGGCGCTCCAATTACCCTGGATAACTGTGGTATTGGACAAATAACCAATACGGATCAACGCATCAACGGTGGTTGTCCAAGTCAATTCACCATTCAGCGCACATGGACGGTGGGTGATATCAATGGCAATTTTAGTACCTGCGTACAAACCATTAATGTGGTGGATCAAAAAGCGCCCGTGTTAAATTGTCCGCCCGCTATTACGGTAACTTGTGATACCACGATTGCTAGCACCGGTCGTACTACGGTACTCGATAATTGCGATGCCACCCCCTTGTTAAAACGGGCCGACCAAGTCACTTCGGGCGATTGTGTGTATTTCTGCGCGATAGATCGTACCTGGACAAGCACGGATAATTGTGGAAATCAATCAAAATGTGTGCAAAAAATCACAAAAAATGCACTGCCTTTGTTAGAGGATGCTTTAAACAAGGATCTGAATGGCGACGGTCGGGCTGATACACTGATCCTAGGCGTAAGCAATAGTATTTTGGTAATCCCTCCAGGGCGCGGGATTTGTATCCAACAATGGATTCCAAGTGCTACTACCCGCATTCCTTTTGGCCTTCAATTCGAAAAAGCGTTTACCGGCGCTGATTGTCGCCCAGGAAATAACCCACTTACCGAAACAGGAAAGTTGGCCAATCCACTCGTTGTAGAAGCGTTGAAGCTGAATTTATTGGTGCGGCTTAAACCTGCTTTGGGCACAACAAAACTGAGCACCCTGGGTTGCAACATTGCACCAATCATTATCAATGCATTGGCGCCTAATCCAGATATTAAGGAATTGTTGCGTGTAACTAATGCGGCGCTGGGCAATATTGCATTGCAACCCCATTTGAAAGAGTTGCTGGATGCATTGAAGTGTATTAATTTGCCATTAGATGTTTGTAAATAATTAATTATCAAACATTTATAAAAAAAGCAGCCCAGGCAATTCATAGGCCTGGGCTGCTTGCTTATTTTTAGTCAACGGTTTTTACACCAACAATGCGTCAATCTTGGCTTTCAACGCTTCTTTTGTTGTGGCACCAACCACTTTATCTACCAATTCACCGCCTTTGAAAAGCAAAAAAGTTGGAATACCGCGCACGTTATAATTGGTAGGCGTTTCCGGATTATCGTCCACATTCAGTTTGCCAACCACTGCTTTTCCTTCAAAATCCGTTGCCAATGCGTCAACTATCGGGCCCATTGCTTTACAAGGTCCACACCATTCTGCCCAAAGGTCGATCATGATCACCTTTTGGCTGTCCAGCACTTCTGTTTTGAAGTTGCCATCATTAAATTCGTAAGCCATTTTATTTAAATTGAGTGAAATGAGAGTTTTTTTCAGAGTGTAAGAATAACAATCCTCCGAAAGATTTAGTTGCAAAGATAAGGGAAAATGCTTGCTCTATATTTCAAGGTCTTACACAAAATGTCCGCCGACAAACATTTTAATGTATTCGGCGCTAGCCTACGATTTCATTAAAGTAGGTCACCGCCAAACTCGGATCGATCGCCAACAAAAAAAGCAGCCCAAATACCGCCCCGTAAAAATGGGCCGTATGATCAATGTTGTCGCCCCCCTTTTTCGCAGCGTAAGAACTGTACCACAAATACAGCACCCCAAATAAATAGCCCGGAATCGGTATCGGGAGAAATATAAACTGAATGCTGCTGTGTGGATTGATTAAAATGGAGGCAAATAATACTGCCGCAACGGCCCCCGAGGCACCTATGCTCGCAAATCCAGGCGAATTGCGGTATTTATAAAAGGTTGCCGACGAGGCGGCCACAATAGATAAAAGGTAAAACACCAAAAATAAGGTGGTGCCAAATTCGGGATAACGGTCGGCAAACCAACTTTCCAAACCTAAATTTCCTCCCTGATCGGCCGCAAAAAAATACAGCGTCAACATATTAAATATCAGGTGCATCGGGTCACCGTGCAAAAAACCACTGGTTAGCCACCGATAATATTCTTTGTCGCGCATTTCCGCATAGGGCCAATGCTTCATTTTGATAAACAAATCGGCATTGTTGAAGGCCATGTAAGAAATCAACACCGTAAATGCAATGATAAGGAGGGTAACGGACATTTGAGAAGGAATTATGGATTGTGATATGGTTCGTTGCGTAAAATGGTCATGGCGCGGTACAATTGTTCTGTAAAAAACAAGCGTACCATCTGGTGGGAAAAAGTCATTTTGGACAGCGACAATTGCTCCTGCGCTCGCGCATACACCTCGGGCGCAAACCCAAACGCGCCCCCGACCAGGAATACCAGCCGCCGCCCACTGGAGGCAAGCCGTCGTTCGGTCCATTGGGCTAACTCCATGGATGTCAACTGTTTGCCGTTTTCATCCAGGAGTACCAGGTAATCATCTGCTTGCAATTTTGACAAAATTAATTTGCCTTCTTCCTTTTTGAGCAGGTTGCCATCGGTGGTTTTTAGTTTGACATCCGGCAAAATAATCCACGCAAAAGGCAAGTAGTTTTTAAGGCGCTTCTCAAAAATTGCGATTCCTTCTTCCAGGTATTTTTCGGAGGTTTTGCCAATCGCCCAAAGTTCTATTTTCACAATATTCAAGGTTTAGAAGCCCAAAGATGGTACATCCTTGCGTTTTGATGTTGGAAATAATTCCATCAGTTCTTCCGACAGGGTGGTGCGTTCTTCAAATTGTACACAAAGCGCGGCAATAATTTCCTTGACCAGCGCCCGTTGTCCTTTTGCTGCCAAAGGGCCGAGGCGTTCCCGCACAAATCCTGCTGCCTGCCTGCCAAAGTGCTCGAGCAAGTAGGCGCTCAGCAGACGAATATAAAGGGCCGCCAAAAAAGCATTGTCCTCCGGAATAAATAGATCCTCATAGCGCTGTAAAATGGTCCAATCATGGTGCAATTCCAGATGGGCTGCCAGGGCGGTTCGGTTGCCTTCTGCGGCCAGCACAGCAGCAATCGTTCTATGGTCGTTTTTGAGATATAATTCGTTTAAAAGCAGTTCCAACGTATCTGGCCATTGATCTAACGTGTTGTTTTTTAGTTTATGATAAAAATCAAACAGGCCGCTTGCCACAAATCGTTCACGCAAAATGTTGTTTTGTCGGTCCCAATCGCCCGTTTTTTCTGCAATAAAATAAAGGATGTCTTCCAGTTCACGTCGCTGTCCGCTTGAAAAAATGCGCAAGGGTATAAAATGTTCGATCAGGGCGGTCACGGCATCCCAGTGTTGCAAATAGTACAATTGTAAAGTGGCTTCTCGAATCACTTTTGGGTGTTCCGTATAGTCATCCAGTACCCGAACAACTGCGGTGGGCATATCCTTGCGGGCCAGGGCGACTAAAAAAAGTTGCAGGGGAAAGGCTTCAGAGGGAAATGGCGTGGTATCAAATAGTTGTTGCATCTGCTCGAACCGGTGGGCATGGTCTGCCTGCGCACTCAAAAATCGAATACTGTCGCGCAACAACGCGGGCGGATACAGGCCTTTTGCGCCAAAATCAAACAGGGTATCCCAAAGTAGGGTGCGTAATTCGGGAGAAACGGGCGATTCATCAATGGCAAGCAATTGTACCAGGCTGGTTTGAGCAAAAGGCAACAAGCGTTCAAACCGGTTTTCATCTACCCTGGAGAGCAAGGGCAATAAATATTCGAGGATGGTGGAAGATAACTGGAAACTGGTCCGGTGGTTTTGCTGGGTTGCTGCTGCCAAGAGTTGGATTTCCAGGTCTTCCAGCGTTTTATAGATGCGGCGGAAATCGGGTTCGCGCAGTATTTTTACCAAGTTGTTTTTTGGGAAAACGGCTCCTAAAACGAGCGCATATGGGTTTTCTGTTGCGGTAATGGCGCTGGCAAACCAGGTTTTGAGGGCTAAGGCAAAATCGCGGTCGCGTTTGGCATAATTCCGCACAAAACTTTCCAGCGCCTCAGGCGTTGCATGTTCCAAGGCGGTTTGTACCGTAAGACGGTTTTGTTCGGTACGCTCGGAATGTAACTGTTTTAGTTTTTTCTCTTCGGCCTGCTGCACTAAAAATTGACGCACTTTTACGAGCGATGCCGCTACATGTGCGCAAATAAGCCGCCGCCCTTCCGTAAAACATTCACAAGAGAAGGCCTTGATTTTTTGCGGGGTAATGATCATTTCTGTCTCAAAACACCCCTCCAAGGTTTCCACCTGGGCTACCCAAAAATGTCGTTCCACTTCGCGCAAATTTTTTACCTGTCCAGCCTGCAACAAGTCTTGTGCGGTGCTCCAGGTGCCCGAATTGATGTGGAACTCAAAGTCCTTCAGCCATTTTTTTTGCATAATCCGATTTAAGAGGGCAGGGAAACATCAAAAGTAAGGGTTTTTACAGGTGTCGCCCACCAGCACAATTATTTTTTTCATTTTTTTGAATTCCACAGAGGCGTGCACATTGCGCATTATCCCATTACCTTTGTCGCTATAGGATACATTATGAAGAGTCTTTTGTTAATTCGTCACGCAAAATCCAGTTGGGACAATCCAGGCATCCGCGATTTCGACCGCGGCTTGAACGAACGTGGTTTGCGGGAAGCGCCCATGATGGCCAGTTTATTGTTGCAGCGCGGTATGTTGCCCGATCTGATCGTGAGTAGCCCGGCCAAACGCGCCATCACCACCGCACGTTTTTTTGCGGAAGCAGCCGGACAATTGGAGTCGACCATCGAACGCAATCAGGATATTTACGAAGCCTCAGTGCGGGATATCCTTCAAATCATTAGCCAATTGCCTGATCATGCGCATGTTGTGTATCTTTTTGGGCACAATCCGACCTTTACGGATGTGGCCAATCGGTTTGCCGACGATTTTATAGACAACGTTCCAACCTGCGGAATCGTTCATTTGGAAACCAGTGCCGAACGCTGGTCTGAAATGTACGAGGTAAATACCCGCCTGCGGGCTTGCCTGTTTCCTAAAGAAGTACTGTAAACCTGTTTGAAATGTCGAAGCATCCTGATTTGTTGGTGCGTACACCACAAATGCACCTACGCATGCTAGTCCTGTTTGGGCTACCTATCCTGTTTGTTTTTTCGGCCTGTTGGGGCAACAAAGCCGCCGCTCCAACCATACCGGAAGATAAAATGGTGCGTATTATGGCCGATTTAAGCATTGCCGAAGCCGCAACCGCACAAATGAATGGTTATGCAAAAGACAGCCTTACCAAAGTATTTTATAACCAGGTATTTGAAATGCACCAGGTGCAGGCAGATCAGTATGAACAGAATTTGCGCTTGTACGCCAATGATTTACCAACCATGGAAAGAATCGTTCAACGGGTAGAAGCAACGTTCGAAACCGAGAAAAAAGCCGATCAATAAAGCAAAATGTTGCGATTAGCCTTGGTATTTACAATTTAAGATAAGTTTATGTTTGTTAAAATACAAAATACGCTACTTTTGGCGTTCGCATACACAAAACAGAAAACAATTGGTTTCACCAACTAACAGCATTTTATCATTATGACCATGAACGCCTTCCTGACTTCCTTCTTCTTCCTGCAATTGGCAGCGACTCCGACCCCTGGGGAACCGGAATCAAAAAGCCTGATCGACATTATCCTTGGAAGTAGCACGTCAGGTTTGATTGTGATGACCGTGCTGCTGCTACTTTCTATCGTGGCAGTGTACATCATCATCGAACGTTACCTTACGCTCACCCGTGCCGCTCAAGTAGACCATAACTTTATGAATAGCATCCGCGCCAGTGTGGAAAGCGGAAATTTGCAGGCAGCAAAAGCACTTTGCCAAAGTGTAGACGCTCCGATGGCCCGCATGGTAGAAAAGGGCCTCGACCGGATTGGCAAACCCCTGGATGACATCAATAAAGCCATCGAAAACGTGGGCAACCTCGAATTGTTGAAACTGGAAAAAAACCTGTCTACCCTCGCATCTATTTCCGGTATTGCGCCGATGATTGGTTTGTTGGGTACCGTAATTGGTTTGATCATCTCCTTCCAGGACATGGCTTCTGCAACCACCATTACACCGCAGGTTTTGTCGAACGGTATTTACCATGCCTTGACTGCAACGGCAATGGGTTTGTTTGTATCCATCATTGCCATGGCTGGATTTAACTTGTTGGTTACCAACCTCGATAAGGTTATTTTTAAAATGGAAAATACAGCGGTACAATTCATGGATCTGCTGCAAGAGCCTTCCCGTTAAGCAACGGATTGGGCAGCACATCCGAATCTAACCCTTATTCTTCACGCATTTAATACATATGCAATCTTATGGGACTTAAGCGTCGTATTCGCGTAGAACCCGAGTTCAGTTTGGCAGCCATGATCGATGTGATCTTCCTGCTGCTGATGTTTTTTATGTTAACCTCTAAATTTGTTACGCCCAACGCCCTCAACCTGCAATTGCCATCAAGCAGCGCCACCACCATGGCCTCGCCCAGTCTAGCAGTGTCGATCAAGGCTACCGGCGAATTTTATATTGATACCAAGCGCACACCAGAAGCAAGCCTTTTGCCCGCGCTGGAAGCCAAAATGAAATCGCTCGGCAAACCGCCTAAAGAAACCACCATCACCGTGGTGGCCGAACGCGGTACCTCGATCGAAAATGTAGTGACGGTACTGGATATTGCCAATAAATTGCAGGTAAAAACCATCCTTGCAACCGATCCAAAACCAAATTAATAGAGTTGTTAGTTGTTAGTTATTAGTTGTTAGTTCGCGTAATGCCCTGACAACCAGCAACTAACAACTATCAACTGACAACTAACAACTACAAATATGAATGCTGTCGTTCAACAAGAGCAAGATCGTGGAAAAGCATTGTTAAGCACCCTGCTTTTTCATGCCGGATTACTCGCCATTTTGTTTTTTTATCGCTTTTCTGCGGCGCCCCCCATTACGGAAGCGCCCGCCATTCTATTGGAATGGGGCGGCGGCGGCGATAATGCAGCAGCAGGTTTGCCCGATGAAGGCCAAGGCAATGACCCTGCGCCCCAAGGACAACAAATGGACGACCCCAGCAGCACCCAACCGGTAGAGGACCCCGCGCCTTCTACGCCCGCTGCTTCAAAGCCTTCACCCAGCCAACCGTCGGCCTCTACGCCCAGTAACACACCCACCAGCAATGACCCGGATGTGGCGGCGTTGAAAAAACAAAAGGAAGACGCTAAGCGCCAGAAAGACGAACAAGATCGCGTAAAACGCCAGCAACAAGAAGAACAACAACGGGTTGTTGATGCACAACGCAGGGCGCAACAGGAAGCAGCCGATCGTGCCCGCGCCGAACAAGACGCCCG
>CAIVGO010000236.1 GCA_903905445.1 uncultured Bacteroidota bacterium | reverse complement strand
GAGATTAAACCCAAGCCAACACCCCCAACGCACTCAAAGGGATCGTCAAATTATCGCTGCCTTTTTGGGAAAATGCTTCTGCCAGGGTAGTACACAGCGCCAGTAACACACACTTATACAACCACTTATCCAGACTCGCGCCGGTTTGGAAGATGCTAAAACACAGCAATCCTAAAAATAAAGCGGTTGCAAAAAAAGCCAGCGATCCACCCAGGCTTTTCTTTTTATACAGTTTTTTCATCGGAAATTGCCGGCCAAACAAACAAGCCGCAGGATCGGCCAAAGCCATCACCAAAATGGGCAAATAAAATTTGATCAAATCCTGATCCTGGCTGTAAAACCAAAAACAAATAGACACCACCCTTGCTAGCGCGGGGTTCCACCCCGTGAACCGATCTATCGGGCTCTGCCCGAGGTAAAACGCGGGTGAAACCCGATTGATTGAAACACGGGGTAGAACCCCGTGCTAGCAGGAGATTAAACCCAAGCCAACACCCCCAACGCACTCAAAGGGATCGTCAAATTATCGCTGCCTTTTTGGGAAAATGCTTCCGCCAGGGTAGTACACAAAGCCAGTAACACACACTTATACAACCACTTATCCAGACTCGCGCCGGTTTGGAAGATGCTAAAACACAATAAACCCAAAAACAAAGCGGTAGCAAAAAAGGCCAGCGACCCGCCCAGGGTTTTCTTCTTATACAGCTTCGTTAGCGGAAATTGACGGCCAAACAAACAAGCCGCAGGATCGGCCAGCGCCATCACCAGGATGGGTAAATAAAATTTGATCAAATCTTGATCTCGGCTGTAAAACCAAAAACAAATAGACACCACGATCGGAAACATCGAACTGCCGTACGTCACCCGCGCCACCGCATGAATGGACCGCAACAAGCCCGTATATTTTGTAATGACCAAAATGACCAAAAACAAGGCGCAAATAAGCACCACATACCGGTAATCCTGAAAAATAAACGGAAAACTCAGGGCCAACAAACCCGAACCCGCATGCGCTACTTTACGCGTGTTTTCCGTTTGCCAATGTCGAACATGGTACAAATATTCACAAATACCAAACAACACCAAATAGGCGATGCTCAGCAAAAGCAGATGTTGGGTTTGGACAGACATTTAAACAGGTATTTGATTGACAATGAATCGGTGATAAAAGAAACCGCGGTCTTTGGCGGTTAAACGCGCCGACAAATCGGGTAAATCCTGGAAAAGATCGGGCAAATCTTCGGCCAAATTGCGGTGTACCATCAAATTCCAGTAACACACCCGCGCACCCGGATTCGCGCCTTCCGCCAGTACCGCGCCCACCTGCCGAAAAGTGGGCACATCCATGTATTCAAAAATGTCGGACAAGTTAAATCCGTCGAATTTTCCGTATTTATGGATCGCTGTTTCTGCCAGGCCCTCGTAAAAAAACAGGCGTCCAATGTTGGCCCGAATGCGGTTGTAATTTTCCGGCATGGCGTAATCGGGCACCAAATTCCCAAAACTTCCGGTCAAATTATACCGCAAAATGAAATTATCCTGGGCATCCACCGATTTCAAATGATGCGCCGCTTTTTGAAAAATAAACTCCCCCACATGCACTTCTACCTGTTTCAAAAAGGCCGGATCGCGTCCCAACCAGCCCATCACGGTTTTGGAAAAAAACACATTGAACAAAAATCGCCAACGCCAGGTATTCCAGTGCTGATCGTAAAAACGCGCCTGTTCTTCCGCACTTTTGGGCGCTACCAAGGCTTTTACCGAGCGTTGCGAATGGATCAAGGGCAAAATACGGTGCGCAAACATCCGAAAATACCGCTCAAATTTGCCCGCATGCACCAAGCCATCCTCAATCAATTGCTGCTGATCGTCCCAAAATGCTTTGGTCTCTCCGCGCAGGTCTGCCCGGATACGCGTGTACACGTGCAGGCGCGACTCCGAAGGTAATAGCCCTATAAATTCCTGATATTCAATACATTCTAAATGTCTGATGGCTGCGCGCTTCAGTTCGCACAAAAACAATTGCGCCTGGTTCAGATCGGCAGCAACCACCATTTCAGGATCGGCGGCCAACAGCATCAGGGCATTGTCGCCGCCGCTGGCAATACTCAGGTGCTTTGCGCCGGGCTTAGCCTGGAGGCCTTGCACCAGCAATTGCGCATCTTCCCACACATTGGCGTAACGGATATAGTCGTGGCGTACGGTATCGAGTTGTTTTTTCACAGAATGATTTAGGATTGAGCGTTTTGTGAAATTATAGTTACAGTGCCGCGGGTGCCATCCATCTCTACGATATCTCCCGTTTTCAGTGTTTGTAACAAGCCGCTGATGCCCACCACACAAGGGATACCCAGTTCGCGCGACACAATCGCCGAGTGGCTCAACAAACTGCCGCGTTCTACTAAAATAGCCGAAGCCGATGGAAACAGGGTTACCCAGCCCGGATCGGTGGAAGAAGTCACCAAAATGTCCCCATCCAAAGAGCGCGTTTCATGCGCCTGATGGACTACCCGCACCCTGCCGCGCACGATTCCGGCAGAACAGCCCAGGCCTTTCAAAACGCCAGAACCATCAGAAATAGCAGTATTTACACTTGCTGAATATTTAAAATCATTGGCATGATACACGACGCCATGCGTGATAATACGTTCTGCCAGTGGACCTTCCGTCGCATATTGGGCGTACTCGGCCTGGCGCAAAGCGATGAGCGGTTTGATTTGCAAACTGACTGAGGTGCCTTTAATGAAGTCAAAAATTTCATCCCGGGTCAGGTAAAATATATCGCGGGGCTGTTCGATCAAATGTTCGGCATAAAATTGTTTGCCGATGGCCAAAAACATGCGCCGCACCATCCCGAATCCACGGGTGCGTTCGTACCGTAAATTTTCGCGGGCAGATACCAAAATGCGGGTTTTGCGCACCAAAAACCAAAATAACGCGCCTTTGATCGGCTTCCCACGCATGGCAGCCCGCGCCGTCGCCTCCGCCTGCGCGCGAATGTGCTCCTCCTCGTTGCTCAAGCGTTTGCGGATGCCCTGCGCCACATAACTTTGTACAATTTCAATAAAACTGAGCGGATCCTGGGTGTAGGTGATGGTTTCTAATTTCAATTCGCCCACAGTGCGCTCGCCAAAAGTAGCCAGGTAATCCTGTACTTTCTGTTGAATATCAGGCCATTGCCACAAGTTTTCCCAAGCTTCCTGGGCAGTATGGCCTTTAAAATAATCAGCAGCCGATGCATGGTCAAGCACCGTAGCCGTAATATCCAAAATGCGCCGAACCGGCTCGGTAGATACAATATCCCGACTGCCCGCCAACAAATCGTTGTGCAAATTGCCGCTTTCGGAGCTGATTTTTTCACATTGCTTTTTGAGCAAACCGAAATAAATCATGGCAAAAAAGTCGTTCACCAAGGGCGCTTTCCAGCGTTTTACCAAAAAATCTTCAAAATACAGGTAGCGCTCCATCAGTTGGTGGGGCGACATTTGATCAAAATCACAGGCATTGTAATCGGCGATAATGCCATCCAGCGTATGTTTGAATTTGGTCCGCTCGGACGACAAGCGCAGCAAACTCCCGATCATTTTAAATACCGATTGAAGAAGCCGCAACCAGGCCCGCGTGCGACTAATTTGCTCCTGCGGCAAATCAAAACGCTCTTTTACGCCCATCATGGTTTCCATAAAACGGGCATTCACCGCATAACCGGGCACCAGCGACAAAGTAACATACCACGATTCGAGGTTGTAATAGACCCGACCGCGCAACAAACCCAGCATATTGGCAAAGGCAGACCGGTGATCTTCTACTTTTTGGGCCGAGACACCCAGTAAATCAGCCAATTGCACATACACCGCCTCGTACATTCGTATGATAAAAGAAAACGTAAGCGGTGTGGTTACGCCCGGGTACGACTCGATGATGTTGGAATTATCCCATACCATGCGCCTGCCACTCCGGTCCGTTAGTCGATCCAGTTGGGTGATCGGCCGGGTTTGCAACAAATAAAACAAACCCTCTGCAAAGGCAAATTCAATGTCTTGTGGCTGCCCTAATTGTTGGCGCAATTGGTTCAAAGCTGCGGTAATTTGGGCAATTTCGATACTGTTTAAGGTCGATATGTCCTGCTTTTCAGCCGGAATGGCCGTTTTAACCACCTTTTTTTGCGCAGCATCATAATATAAACCAAAGGGCTTTGAGGCCAGTGTTTGGTCGAAGCCGCCGGTACGCACCACAAAAGTATCCGCATCTAATTCGCCCGACACCAGACCTTCTCCCAGGCCCCAAACCGCCGAAATCACCTTGGCCGAACGATCGCCTTCAGTAGGGTGGATGCCAAATGCAACCCCCGCTTTTTCGGCCGCCACCATTTCCTGGATGATCACACTGATGCCCACCGGGCGTTGCACCGCGCGTTCGTCGGCGTAACTGTGTACCCGTCCGCTAAAAGCCGACAACCACACGGCTCGGATGGCTTCCGGCAATTGTTCGGGCGACACATATAATTTCGTTTCAAACTGTCCGGCAAAAGAATGCGCGCTGCTGTCTTCGCTTTGGGCAGATGAACGCACCGCAAAATAGGCCGTATCGGGCTTAAAATTCCCGCAAATGTCAGCAACCAGGCCACCGGGAAATGCAAAATCTCGTATTTGCGCCTCCATCTCTTGCGCAGGATCCAGCCAGTTTTGCAAGGTATCCTGCGGCAAAACCACAAAATGTGGCACCCGAAAGCCCATTTTTTGCAGTCGACATAAATTCGCAGCCTTACCCCCCAATTGCTCGGGCGGCGCACTCCATAATGTTTGATTGGTTAGGATCATAT
>CAIVGO010000235.1 GCA_903905445.1 uncultured Bacteroidota bacterium | reverse complement strand
TCAATCCGACTCCGGCGTACGCGGAAGTATTCAAAAACAAAGTGAATCCACTTGCAGAAGCAGCAATGCAGGCAAAATGGAAAGTGTATGCCATCAATACCTACCAGGATGCCGAAAAAGCAGCCGATTTGAAGCAAAAAGTGGGCGCAACTTATCCGTTCTACAAAGGCGACGACAAACTGCTGAAAACAATTATTCGCGCCAATCCGGGTATTGTGGTTTGGAAAAATGGCGTGGTGCTGGGGATGTATCATCACCGGCATATTCCGAGCGCGGAGGCTTTGTTGGGGAAATTTAAGTAAACTTTCTATACACCACCGATTACACCGATTTACACAGATTTATACATTGCAAAATATTAAAAATCTGTGTAAATCGGTGTAATCGGTGGTGATTTATTTGCTTTAATTGGAGCGTTATTTAGCGTTGGATATGTTAATCAATATGGCCAAGGCAAGGGCCCGTCGTTTACAATTTTAAACTTTGTCGAATTCCCCCCTCCAAAAATGTCAGTTTCGCCCCCGGCCGGTCTCAAAATTACCCTATAATTTTGCACCAACATGCCATCTCTTCTAACACTGCGAAACATGACTACACCTGATTTCACCATCACCCTGCTGGTAACCCAATCTCCTGCACAAGTATTTCAAGCCATCAACCAGGTCACTGCCTGGTGGACCCAACATTTGACCGGAAACACCCAAAACCTGAGTGATACATTCACCGTTCAATTCGGCGACGTACACCGCTCCACCCAGCAATTGGTGGAAGTGATCCCGAATCAAAAAGTGGTGTGGCTGGTAACCGACAGTACCCTGAATTTTTTGAAAGACAAACAGGAATGGAACGGCACTAAAATTTCATTTGAAATCAGCGAACTGGATGACAAGACGCAGATCCAATTTGCCCATATTGGCTTGTTGCCTGAAATCGAATGTTATAACGCTTGCTCCAATGCCTGGGGACATTATATCAATGGTAGCTTGTTTAAGTTGATCACGGAAGGAATAGGGATGCCGGAGAAATGAATATAGAGCACCGAATATCTAAATGGGCAGTTTGAGCGCGCAATCAAAAAAACTAAGTAATTGATTTTTAATGTTTTAGCCTTGCAGGTGTCACCTCGGAAGGCTCCTTAGGTGACACCTGCTTTCCTTTATAAGAATAAAACTGAATAAAAGCAAAAAATTAAGTTCCTGATTATTAAGGTGTTAACCTTGGAGGTGTCACCTCCCGAGGTGTCACCTCCATAAAAACGCACACCCATTTAATCATTCAAAATTCGGTGTTTCCCTTACATTCTAATATCCCAACAATCCAACCATCGCCTCACGCACTTTCTCCATAGAAGGAATCATCTCCTGCTCCAAGGTAGTATTCAAAGGCACGGCAGGCATGTTTTTCGCCCCAATCGTTCGTACAGGGGCATCCAAATGCGCGAAACAATGCTCAGAAATACGGGCAGCCAAACTCTGGGCAAATCCATTGTGTACCGGCTCTTCGGTCACCACCAGCACCCGACCATGCCGACGCGCAAGGGCGTACATCGCCTGTTCGTCCAAGGGATACAAGGTGCGCAGATCCAGGATTTCGATTTTGCCTTTTAAATCTTCCTGAGCGGCATTCAAGGACCAGTGTACCCCCATGCCGTAGGTTACAACGCCTAAGGTGCTGCCCGTTTCAAGTTTTTCGGGATCGGCTTCAAGGACCGTGCGGGCTTGTCCGAAAGGAACCACATAATCTTCGGAGGGTTCGATGGTGCGCGCAGTGTCGGTGCCTTTTACTTTCGACCAATACAGGCCTTTGTGTTCCAGAATCACAACCGGATTCGGATCGTAATACGCTGATTTTAAGAGTCCTTTGAGGTCGGCCCCATTGCTCGGGTAGGCGATTTTGATGCCGCGAATATTGGTCAAGATACTTTCGATGCTGCTGCTGTGGTAGGGTCCACCGCTGCCATACGCGCCAATGGGGATGCGGATGATGCAGGAAACCGGCCATTTACCATTGGTCAAATAACAGGAACGGCTCACTTCGGTGAACAATTGGTTCAGTCCCGGCCAGATATAATCGGCAAATTGCACTTCTACAATCGGTTTTAAACCCACCGCGCTCATACCCACGGTACTGCCCACGATAAAGGCTTCCTGAATGGGGGTGTTAAATACCCGATGGTCGCCAAACTTTTCGGCCAAGGTAGCGGCTTCGCGAAATACGCCTCCCAGACGGCGACCTACATCCTGGCCGTACAGCAAGCACTCGGGATGCGCGCGCATCAATTCTTCAATGGCAAACAAGGCACTGTCGACCATCACCGTCGCTTCCCGTTTTTCGGGTGCGCGGGTGCCTTGTTCTGCTACAATGGGGGTTGGGGCAAAATCGTGGGTGTATAAATCTTCCGGTAATGGATCGGGCGCATTTTGGGCGGCTTTAAAATCTTGAGCGACCAGATGTTGCGTGGCCAAAGCCAGTTGTTCCAAATTGGTATCACTGATGCCGGTATTTTCCTTGATTTGGCGGATTAAAATAGGGTAGGGGTCGCGCGATTGATGCTCTTCCAGGTCGTCGCGGTACCATTCTTTACGCACGCCTGAGGTGTGGTGGTTGAGCAGGGGCACGCGCGCATGCAGGAGCACGGGCTTGCGTTCGCTGCGAATCAGGTGGATGGCTTTGGCTACCGTTTGCCAACATTCCATAAAGTCATTGCCTTCGATGCTCAGGGCGGTCAAACCCGGAAAACCCTTGGCGTATTCGGCCGCGTTGGCGACCCGGGTTTCGGCGGCATTGGCGGAAATATCCCAGCCATTGTCTTGCACCAGGTACAATATCGGTAGTTGTTTCAACACCGCCATTTGAAACGCTTCGGCAATTTCTCCTTCCGTAACGGCTGCATCGCCGAGGGAACACACCACGATGGGTGGATTGGCCGTTTCTTCGGCATTCAGCGCCCCGATTTGGGTTTTATACCAAAAACCCAGCGCTGCCCCGGTCGCAGGAATGGTTTGCATGCCCGTAGCGCTGCTTTGATGCGGTATTTTGGGCATATCGGGCCGCCGCAAGCTCGGGTGACAATAATAGGTTCGTCCGCCCGAAAATGGGTCGTCGCGCTTGGCCATTAGTTGCAACATCAGTTCATACGGCCGCATCCCGATACCGAGCAACATACTATCATCGCGGTAATACGGGTACAAAAAGTCGTGCGGCAACAATTGCATGCTCACGGCCAGTTGAATGGCCTCATGCCCGCGCGAGGTGGCATGGACATATTTGGAAAAAAACTTGAAATTTTCTTCGTAAATATCGGTCATCGCCTTGGCGGTCGACATCAATTCGAAAGCGCGCAACAGCACTTCCTGCGTGGGCGCATATTTGGATTTGGGTGTTGCTTTGGTGGTGGTGGTCGTATTCAATTGCTTGAAATTTGGTTATACGGAGCGCAAAGGTACGTGCCCTTGCTCAGATCCGGGTAGATTGCCAGTTACACAATTGCCATATTTTCTTCTTTTTCCGGTACACAGCAGTATAACGGAATTGCACATCGAAGGGCGTCGATTTAAAAATACCTGTTACGTGCGCGACGCCGTTGTTGATGGCCGTGTTACCGTATTGTCGGGTTTGAACCTGCATGCGCTCGATGCTGTGGTATCGAATGGAGCCCGTTCCAACAGCCTCCAAATGTTGTGCCTTGTTTTCCACAAAACCATTGGAATGGATATAAACCAGGTCGTCGGCCAGTAATTTTTTAAGTAAAATGGTATCCTGCTGGACCATCGACTGAAAGCGCTGCTGTTCTGCATCGGCAACAGGATTTTGGGCAAAAAGCAAGGATGGCAGCAATACGAAGAACAAGCGCAGTATTTTCATTTTTCAATACTTGTATTTAAATAAATGAAAGGCAAAGGAGGGTTAAAGCCTAGGGATACAACAAGTAACCAAGTCGTATTTTTTTGAAAAATGCCAAATCTTCTTCCCAACTGGCCCGAATTTCTGCTTCTGTTTTACAGGCTTCTATTTGCAAGCGCAATTGGCGTGTTCCTGCCAGTAAATCAAAAAAGTTGTTTTTGAGGAAAAACTGCTGCTGATCTGGAAAATTTTCATAAAAATACAACAACCACTCCAAATTTAATTGGGTTTGTGACCGCAAGGAATCAAGGTTTAAACTTCCCAGATTCACCCCCTTACATTTCCAGCCCTGGTGCACGGGGTATTTGGCGGCTGCATTAGGGCGGGGAACAAACGAAAACGAATCGATTGGAAAATCGGGGTGTCCAATGACCTGAAATGGGCTATTTGTGCCGCGCCCGATGCTCATCACCGTGCCTTCAAACATACACAAGCTTGGATACAACAACACCGAGCGCATATTGGGCAGGTTCGGGGAAGGTTTTACCGGCAATTCGTACACCGATTGGTGGGTATAATTCATACAGGGAATGACCTGTAATTGCAACTGATCGGGTCGATTGATCCAGCCTTCTCCTTTGAACAAACGCGCCAATTCACCCACCGTGCACCCGTGTACAATGGGCAATGGGGCCACACCCACAAAAGATTCCAATCGGGTATCCAACACCGGACCATCCACATAAAAACCATTGGGGTTGGGGCGATCGAGGACAATCAGCGGAATATTATTTTCAGCACAGGCCTCCATCACGTAAAAGAGCGTACTTATATAGGTGTAAAACCGCGCGCCCACATCCTGAATGTCAAAAATCATCATGTCTACGCCAGCCAAATCATCCGGGGTGGGTTTCTTTTTGCGCCCGTACAGCGAAATAATCGGCACACCAGTTCGCACATCCTGACCATCCTGAATCGTTTCGCCTGCTTCCGCTTGTCCACGAAAACCATGCTCCGGGGCAAAAATCCGCGCCACACAATTGTCTAACGCACAAAGTGTATCTACCAGGTGGGTATTGCCAATCACCGACGATTGGTTGATTACCAGCCCGATTTGTCGGCCCTTCAGCGCAGGCATATACCGGTACAGGCGTTCTGCACCCGTAATAATCGATTCCGTTTGTGCGCTTACCGATACCGACCACACACAACAAAACAAGGCTATATAATGAAAGGGCTTTCTCATATTTCGACACAAAGCAACGCATCTGAAATGATTTTCTCAAAAAAATAATTTTTTAAAACAAATCGTTTCTATTTTTGTGGTCGCATGAAAAAATACGCCATTATTGATATTGAAACCACCGGGGGCACGGCCAGGCATGAACGCATCACGGAAATTGCAATTGTATTGCACGATGGCACCCAGGTATTGGATACCTTTTCGTCGCTGGTGAACCCGGAACGCAGCATTCCTTGGAACATTACCCAAATCACGGGCATCACCGATGAAATGGTGGCCCATGCGCCCAAGTTTTATGAAATTGCCAAAACGATCGTTGAACTTACGGAAGATGCCATTTTTGTGGCCCATAATGTCAATTTCGACTATAGTTTTGTTCGGGAAGAGTTTGCACGCCTGGGCTATCCATATACCCGCAAGCAACTTTGTACGGTGCGGTTGTCGCGGCAGGTCTTTCCAGGTTTATCCAGCTACAGTTTGAGCAACCTGAAGAAGCATTTTAACATTTATGCTGAAAAAAGCCACCGGGCCCTTGATGATACTTTGGCTACGGTAGAATTGTTTGAACGCATTTTGGCAGCCCAGGAAGGAAAAGGTAATATCCGGGATCTGGTAAACCACGGGGTCAAAGCCAGTAAATTGCCCGCCAACATTACCCTCGAGCGCTTGCATGCAATACCGGATACTTGCGGGGTGTATTATTTGCACGATGAAAAAGGTGTGGTGATTTATGTGGGTAAAAGTTTGAACATTCAAAAGCGGCTGTTCGAACATTTTTCCGACCAATCGGCCAAAGGCGAGAAAATGCGGCAAGGGGTGGCAGACATCAGTTATGAAGTGACCGGCAGCGAATTATACGCGCTTTTGCTCGAAAGTGCCGAAATTAAACGCCTGCTCCCACGCATCAACCGCGCCCAACGCATGCGCGTGTATTCCGGCTGCATTTTTACGTACCAGGATCAAAACGGCTACAAATGCCTGGCAGTAGGCAAAAAAACAGTCAAAAACACCCGAACCCTGGACCTGGTCGCCGATTATCCCAAACTAGAGCACGCCAAAGGCCACCTCATGACCTTGGTGAAACAATACGAGCTTTGCTACCGGCTCTCCAACCTGGATGCCTCCGACCGCGCCTGCTTCCATTATTCAATCAAACTATGTAAGGGCGCCTGTGTGGGCGAAGAAGCACCGGAAACCTACAACGAACGCGTCCGAGCCGTCATTGAAGCCCTCGACCGGCGCCTCCAAGGCAGTTTTTTTATCATTGAAAACGGTCGCCACGAACAAGAAAAGGCCGTAATCGGGGTGCAAGACGGCGTTTTTGTAGGCTTCGGCTTTTTTGATTCCGAAACACCCAATTTCGGATTACCCGAAGATTTGCTGGAATGCCTCAACATGCCCTACGACGACCCGGAAGCATCGCGGATCATTAGCGGGTATTTGGATGGAAGGAAAAGACCACGCATTGTTAAAATGTAGTGAATAGTGATGAGTGAGGAGTGATGAGTGAGGCGTTGAATAGCGATGAACGAGATGCTTTGGTATGGATTTGTGAAACACCAAATAAGCCGAAGGGCTACCATAATTATATAAATATCAATATCAAAACATCAAAGCCCGAAGGGCTGACACGATTATAAATCTATAATCATGTCAGCCCTTCGGGCTTTGATGTTCAAGTCAACGCCTCACTCATCACTTATCACTCATCACTCCTCACTCCTCACTCACTTCGGAGTGCTTTCACCGGATTCGAGCGCGCCGCACTCAATATCTGAATCCCAATCGTAATCAGTGCAACCAAGCAGGTCAAGCCGACGGTTCCGGCAAAAATCCACCAGGGTAGGGTGGTGCGGTACACAAAATCCTGGAGCCAGGCCTGCATGGCAAAATAGGCGAGCGGAATGGCAATAGCGGCTGCTAAAACCACCAAGATCATAAATTCGCGACTCAAAAGCGTTAAAATAGATACCACTGAGGCACCCAAAACTTTACGGATGCCGATTTCTTTGGTGCGTTGCGCTGCCATAAGTGCCGCCAAGCCATACAAACCGAGACAGGAAATCAAGATGGCCAAACCGGCAAAACCCTTGCAAAGTGCCGAAAAACGCGCATCGTCCTCGTAAAAATCGGCAATCTTTTCGTCCATGAATTCGCCGTCGAATACTTGCTCGGGAAATACCTGGTTAAAAGTGGCTTCAATTTGTCGAATGGTGGGCCCGACATTGGCCGACGCGATCAAGATACCGGCTTTGCTGTAATATTCCTTTCGACTCAGAATTACAATCGGTTTCATGGGATCTTTGGCCGAATTGGCGGTAAAATCCTGCACAACGCCTACTACAGGCCGGAGTTTACTACTTCCAATTTTGAATAATTTGCCAATTGCCTCTTGTGGATCGCTGTAACCCAGTTTTTTCAACAGGGTTTCATTCACCATTACTTCCCGCGCTGTATCAGAAGCCATCAATTCCCGGCCCGCGATGGTTTTGATTTGATACGTTTTAAAATAATCCGCATCCACATATTTCATAAAGGTCGAAAACGGTGCATCCTCACTGCTGCCCAAGGCAAAATTGGACGACCAGTTGTTGTTGGAAGAAGGGACATCACTCGAAAAACTGACCGAACCAACATTGGGAATCTTTTTTAACTCGTTTTTAAAATGCTCAAAACGCTGCAAACTAGAACTATCCGAGCTAATCCCGTCGATTACATACACCAACTTCGGCTTAAAGCCAAGGTCCATATTTTGCAAAAAATTCATTTGCGAAACGGTCACCAACGTACTGATAATTAAGCCTTGTGCAATGACGAACTGCAACATTACCAGCAATTTACGCACCGAAACACCGCCAATACTATGCGCTGTAATGTTGTTTTTTAGCGCCCGCACCGGTTCAAATCCCGATAAGATTAAAGCCGGATAAAAACCGCTTAAAAAGGTCACCAAAAGGCTAATACCAACTAAAAATAACCATACCATCGGATTGGTAAAAAAAGCCAGTTGATCGGGCACATCCGATATATATTTTAAAAATGGCGCACTTATCCAGGCGATTACACTGCCCAAAACGACCGAAAATAATACAATTACGCCCGTTTCCCCCATAAATTGGCCTATGAGTTGGCCTCTGCGCCCGCCCAATGATTTGCGCACACCCACTTCGCGCGAGCGTTTAGCCGCCTGGGCAGTAGCAAGGTTTACAAAATTAAAAGTTGCCATTGCCAGGATCAGGGCACCAATCATCGCCAAAACCCATAAGCGCGCCTGATTAGTAGCATGGGTACCAAACGAACTGCCATAATCACGGTCGAAATGCAAGGCCGACAAAGGCTGAAGCACATGCACCCTTTTATCGAGGGTTTTAAGGTTTTGAGTATATTGATCTTGCCCAATCTGCGCCAATTGTGCATTGGTAGGAATCAATTGTTGCGCATCTTTCAACAGCACATATACCTGATCGTTGCTGCTGGTATTGCCCCAATTGGGCGTATAATTATAATCTTTTGCGTGTTTTTTTAAGGTTTCATACGAAACCAACAGGTAAAACTGGAAATCTGAATTGACCGGAATATCTTTAAAAATAGCCTGAATCCGCATCGGGAATACATTGTCGATCATGATCGTTTTCCCCAGGGCTGCTTGCCAGGAACCAAAATATTTGATGGCGGAGCGCTCATTAATCACGCCACAATCGGGATCTGTCAATCCAGTACGCGGATCACCACCCAACCACTGCCAATCGATAATTTCCAGTAAATCCGACTCGGCAAAAGCAGCAGATTCCTGTTCTTCATCGGTTAAAAACTTAGGACCCAACTGTCCGCCTTGCACATCCGGAATAGATACGGTAGGCCAAAACTGGTGCATCCGGGTAAAACGCTCAAACTGCGGAATGCTTTGCTGCATCAAATCCTGGGCGGGCAAAGGAATGCCGGAGGTATAGTTTGTTCCCTCGGTTGGACTAATATCGTTGGTTACAACGCGATAGATCCGTTCAAATTTGCTTTGAAAATGGTCGAAACTCATTTCATAATACACCATTCGAAAAATGAGCAGCACCGAAGCAATGCCCACCGCCAATCCAATGATATTGATCGCGGCATAGGTGCGGTTTTTGGCGAGATGACGCAGGGCTAATTGAAAATAGTTGATCAGCATAAGCAGAAATGGTTTTATAATTTATGAATAGCCAAGCGCCGTGCCATTATTTTAATAAATTGATTATCAGATTCTTAGGAGATTTAATCGGATTGGGTAATGTTCGTTGGTGGACATAAGTGTACGAAAACGGACAGTTTGGTTTGGATTTAACACAAAGGCACCTCGTTTTTACCTATTCGCTAAATGCCTTTGTGCTAAATCCAATTTTAAATCCTTTTACCAACAAGCTTCAAGGATCTTAGCCAATCGAATCATATCCGTATTGTTTCTTTTAAGTTCCTCTTTGTCAAGTACTTCTAAAAGTGGCTTGCAATCGCCAAACGCTTTTTTGAGTCCTTTTTTCAGATCTCTGGAAAAAGAATACCCATTCAGGGAAGTCGTTTCATTGTCGGCCACTTTCAGCACCGCATATTCCGGCGGGGAATCAAGGCTGCGGCGATCGGCCGTATAAGCCAGGTATAACACGATTTTGGCAGACTGGTAAATGACTTCCAGGATTTCTACTTTTGCTTTTACGCCATCAGGATAAGCCCGTACTGCCGATTTGTACGGAATACAAAGAAACATCCGCGAGCCAATGGAAAACTTGCTCACCTGGTTAAAATCGATCAGACTTACAAACGTTTTATCGTCATTTTCGAGGAAAAACTGGGTATTGGATTGATCGCCAAAGTAGCGGACCGGACCATCTAACACCATAGCGCCTTTTAGTTGGCGACCATCGGACAGGTAAACCATACCTGGTTCTTCCATGGCATTTAACGGTTTCGTTCTAAATACATTTTTAGCAGGCTCCGCAGCCTTTTCTTGAAGCAACGCCAGCGCCAATTCTTGACCGAGACTACCAGAAGTTACTCGACTGTTTGGCGGAGCCGGAGCAGCGGCAACAGGAGCAGGGTCTGCCGCCTTCACTTGGGGAATGTAGGTATCTTTCGGGAATTCAAAATGCGCGGAATTGTGCCCACATTTTTTTAAAGCCGCTTTTTTCTCTTCGATATCCTCCAAAATACGCTTGCCGTCCGAACCATCATAATCATTGATAATCAGTTCATTCGCATAATGGGCGGCTTCTTCAAAATCTTCCAGCCAGAAATAAATGGTGGACAAATTGAAGAGGCAAGAGTAACGCATCTTGCGACCACTTTTTTCCTTCACATCGTAGGAGTCTTTTTTCTGGAAGAAGACATCCATGGCAGGTCTAACCGCCAGTCGTACCGTATCCAGCGATTTATTTGCATGCATCAGCGAAAAAGCAGATTTGGCAACTTTAAACGCATCCTGGTAAGTTTGGTACTCCGGATGTTTATCAGAATCCAGGATCCATAATTTGGCTTGCTCCCTGGTCGGTGCGTACCCATATTTGGACGCGAGTGTTCTTTTAATATTGGAAAGTTCACTCAACACTTCCTTATGGGCCTGCTTGGCTACCTCTTGACGCAATCCGTAATTGGAAAATTCATAAGCATCTTTGTGCGTATTAAAATTTCCGGACTTGTATTCTCTTGGAAACGACAAGGTGTAAAAATCCCAAAGTGCCGTGTTTTTATCATCCCGAACGTGCACCGATAAGTTTTGTAGATAATTGATTACCACATAATAAGTGTAAGTTGTGGTCACTTTGCCCGCCTTATCTTTTGTGGTCGTAGAAGTACTGTTTACCACCGCATTGTCCGTGTAAGAGAAATTGCCCAATTTGAGCTCGATGCTAAAATTAGCGGGGCCACTTGTTTTGGAAAAACCAGGTACGACCAGGTAGTTTTCAATCGTCGCTTCCTGGAATCCAAGCGCGCTTAAATCACCAGGCTTACTGGTAATTTTCGTGCTGTAACTGTTGTATTCAAGAGGAAATGGCAATGTCGGCATTTTTAAATAATGCACTGGAATTGATTCTGGATCGATATCTACCTTTTGAGCGAAGATGATCGAGTGCAACAGCAAAGCTGTACATAAGCAGTAAAAAAGTTTCATAATATAGCGAATTGTTTAAAAATTACATGTTTTTTGAGTATAATTGAACAATTAAACCCGTATAGACATTCCAAAATATTCCAAC
>CAIVGO010000234.1 GCA_903905445.1 uncultured Bacteroidota bacterium | reverse complement strand
TTCTCCTGAAAACCCGATCGGTGGCTGGTATGGCCTGAAAAAAGGATTTCGCGGTCGCTTTGGCATGTACGTTCCACCTTTGCTCGAAGTGCTGGGCTTGGTAGAATTGGAGCATTTGCCTAAGAACAATCGGGTGCGGGCGAAAGTGTAGTAAAAAGCGCTTTTTTGTCAATTTTTAACGGGTTTTGGAGTTTTGGCTACGTATTTAAAACTATACTTGGCCAAAACTAGTATTTTTGCACTAGTTTTGGCCAAGTATAACTTTGCAAAGATGCAACCATTCATTGGAAGAGTACCAGAAATCAAGTTGTTAAACGATGCTTTAGCGACTCCCCAGGCTGAATTAATCGCGGTATATGGAAGGTATAGGGTTGGGAAAACACACCTTATTCGAACGATATATGCCAAGCAGCTTGTTTTTGAATTGACTGGGTTAAAAGCAACCAATCTATCCGGACAGTTGGAAAACTTTTCGGATACCTTATCCGCTGCCTTTTATCCAAACACCCGACTGGCTAACCCGAAAAGTTGGATGGCTGCTTTCCGCATGTTGGCTACTGCTTTAGAAAATATCGCTCAAACCGAAAAACAGGTGATTTTTTTGGATGAATTTCCATGGTTGGATACGCCACGGTCTGGATTCTTATCTGCTTTCGACCACTTTTGGAATAATTGGGCCTCGCGTAGGGCAAATTTGGTGGTGGTCATTTGTGGTTCTGCTGCTTCCTGGATGATCCAGCATATTGTGCGCAACAAAGGTGGATTGCACAACCGAAATACCCGACGCATCCGACTTTTGCCATTCAATTTAAGTGAAACGGAACAGTTTCTCAGGTCAAACCGGGTTAACCTCGAACGTTATTCTATTTTACAACTTTATTTGATCACCGGTGGAATTCCACAATACTTGGGCGCTATACGTCCAGGAGAAAGTGCCACGCAGGCAATTGACCAACTTTGTTTTACAAAAGACGGTGCTTTACGCGATGAATTCAAATTCCTTTACCAGGCCCTATTTGATGAAGCGGATAAACACATAGAAGTAGTGCGTGCGCTGGCGCAACAGGCTTCAGGACTCACCAGAACTGAACTTATCGCAAGCGGCACATTTAGTTCTGGTGGGCGTTTGACGAAAATACTGGATGAATTACTAGAATCGGGCTTTATTATGGAATATATTCCTTTTAATAAGACCGTAAAAGATGCAATTTATAAATTGAGTGACCCTTATTCGCTATTTTATTTAAAATTTATTGAAAACAGCAAATCTATTGGCCCAGGAACCTGGCTGATGAAAGCAGGCAGTGCATCCTGGAAAAGTTGGAGTGGATTAGCATTTGAAAATATTTGTTTGCAACATATTCCTCAAATAAAAAAGGCCCTTGGGATTGCCGGGATTTACACCGAGCAATCAATTTGGAGATATGTTTCCAAAACTGGGGAAGAAGGCACTCAGATTGATCTTTTAATTGATCGTAATGACAACTGCGTCAATTTGATCGAAATCAAATTCGCTTCAAATCTGTATACCATTGACAAATCATATGCATCCAAGCTTCGTGCAAAGCGCAACATTTTTATCGAGAAAACGGGCACCAGAAAAACTGTTTTTCTAACGATGTTGAGCTGTTTCGGCGTAAAAACCAACGAATATTACCTAAGCCTAATTCAAAATCAAATCACAATGGAAGCCCTGTTTGAGCCGGGTTAAGCGGCTTCCGCAATCCCAGCGTGATTTCTTTATTCCGGAAATAAAAGAACGCAATGGCTGTCGAAATGACCGTAATTGCCCCAACGATATAGGAAACATACGTGATGTAGGTCAGCCAGTTCTGTTCTTTGGTGCCAAAATTTTTATAAAACAACACCCCTACACTGCCCAGATACCCAAACGCATCTGTGATGTACATCAAAAAGCCAATATTGCTTTTGTATTGAAACAAAGCGATCCAGCGCTCAAACAACATCGTGTGAAAACTCACATAAGAGAGGTACATGGCAAATCCAGCCAATATCATCCAGGCCGCAGGATGCAACATTTTAGCCTGAAATAAAGCGGTTGCGGAAATCAGGAGCAAACCACCCAGCAGCACGATGCCGATGTTGGCATAAAAAGCCTTTCGATTATCTTTAATGAAAATCATGGCTCCAATAATGGCAAAAACACCCACCGCAATCGGAATTTCTGCCGTTAACAGCACCTGAGGCATATCGGGATAGCCCAGCAAAGACCAAATTTCGACTGCAAAATTATCGCGCAACTCCCTGAAAATTGTTAGCGAAATATACACGATAATCAGCAGTATAATGCCCGGTGCAAATGTTTTGAAAAAGGCTTTTCGAAGTTCTTTGTTCATTGGTACCCGCTCTGTACGTAAAGCGATGTCTTCCGGCGAGGGTGGAGGCATTTTACCCAGCATCCACACCCCCAGCAACAAAGGCAAGATAAAGATCAAACCCACCCCAAACGGCATCCAAAACTCGGCAACACCCCAATCGGTAATCAAATACTTACCTACTGCCTTCACCAAACCCGAAGCCACAATAAAACTGATGCTCATCGCTGCACCCAATAACTCGGTATTGCGCCTTCCTTCCAAAAAAGCAAAAACCAGTCCCCAGATCATCCCGAGTGGTAATCCATTGACAAACAACCAGATACAATTATAAGGATAGGGGGTAATACCAAAAAGTAACAAGGCGGCCCACGCAATACCTATCAGGCCCAGGATATTCATAATCCGCTTGTGCGGACTCATTTCCGAAATCACCCGAATGCCGATAAATTTGGACAGCATGTACCCAAATACCTGGGTGGTAATCAATATAATCTTGTAATCGATGCCCCAAAGCGATAAATTGGCATAAGTTCCGGCGGTAAATGGTTTCCGAAAGGCATACATGCTGCAATAGGTAATAAATGCCGCGAACATGCAGAACAAGGAGAATACGAGCTCTGAGCGGAAATGGAGTTTTTTATTGGTGTCGAAGAATTTCATTCTTGTTTGTTGTGTTGCTACCGTTGTTGTTTGGCGAGGTGTCACCTCCGAGGGTTACCGCCGAGGTGTCACCTCCGAGGGTTATCGCCGAGGTGTCACCTCCGAGGGTTGCCGCCAAGGTGTCACCTCCGAGGGTTACCGGCGAGGTGTCACCTCCGAGGGTTGCCGCCAAGGTGTCACCTCCCGCTGCCTACCCAATCCGTACCCCAACCCGGAAAGGATTGGCGCTAATCGCATATTCAAAAGCCTCATTTACCTGATCCAAACAAAAATGGTCATGGATCATATCAGCAAATGGAAAATCCTGGTAATGTTGCTCGATAAACCGAACGGCCGTAATAAAATCAGCGCCGTTGTAATTATGCAAACCCTTGATTTGGTATAAATTACGTACCATTTTCTCCGCATCCACGCCGATTTTTCGCTGCGGGAAGGTGGCCCCCAACCAAACTGCAGTTCCGCCAATAGCCATCAATTCGAGGGTGTTTTCCATCGCGGTGGCTTCGCCGCTCACCTCTATGACCACATCAATGGGCTTCAACTTGCCAAAATGGCTTTGCATCAAAGCAGGCAAATCGCCCTCTGCCGGCAATCCAAGGTTAGCCCCAAACTGAAGGGCCGTCTCCAGTCGACCTGCATGGATATCCAAAGCAACCACATTGGCTGCGCCCTGGGCTTTGCTCATGGCACAAGCAATCATGCCCAACATGCCCGCACCCGAAACCAATACATTTTTGCCCCGCACATCACCCGCTACCCGCATGCCCCCGGCAATGGTTGCGACCGCGCAATTGATGATGGCCGCCACTTTTAGCGGCACCCTTTCATCAATTTTCATGATCGGTGTATTCGGTTTCAGGATGATGTATTGGCTCAAGCCACCATGCAAGGTGTTGGTATCGGTCAGTTTTTCGTGCCCGTATTTAAACAGGTCATCGGCTTTTTGCGGCATGCCCCGTTGGGAGATTTCCGCCTCCGGATTGCTGGAAAAAATGGCCCAACTTACGCGGTCTCCCACATGCATAGCTGCTCCACTCAAGTCGTTTTCTACCGCCCCGGGACCAAAAGCCGCGATTCTTCCCACAATTTCGTGGCCTAAAATAGTTGGATTTTTTTCGATGCGCCGACCCGTGTACGTGTAAAGATCACTCCGGCACAACGTTGTGTATTCGTTGCGTACCAAGATTTCGCCCGATTGTAATGCCGGCACCGGAAGGTCTTTCAACTCGAAAGGATGCGTATGGTCGTAAAAAATCGCAGTAGAACTGGTTTGCATTTGCAAGTACAAGTTGAAAGGCTTCCGCACCAGGCTAAAAGCACATTAAATAAATATGAAATTCACTTCAAAGTAGCCTGGTGGCACCCTGTTGTGGGCGATTCATTCCTTTATAAAGCGTTTATCGCGAAAAAAACGCCCTTTAAGCACCTAATTTACCCTAAAACGGTGCTGAAAATGAACTGTTAGGTGGTTTTGACAAAACAAAGCAGAAAAGCCGACTTTACCAAATCGTTTCCAAGACACAAAACACACAGCAGTAAACCTATTTAGCAAAATTAGCTGCATGTTAATGTACAAAACTGCCACCACGCAAAATGTATTCCTATCTTTGTACGTTTTACCGCTTGAAATACCCATTTGAAAACTAGTAAATCGATCAAACCAATGAAACCATCCTTGACCCTCGTCATCCTGTCCTTGTTATGCCTTTCCCAAACAGGCTTTTCCCAAACTCAAATTACAGGTCAAATCCTCGACACCCAAAAACAACCCTTTCCGAATGCCACCGTTTTATTATTGCAAGCAAGCGACAGCACCCTGATAAAAGGTGCCGTTGCTGATTTGGAGGGTCGCTTTAAATTTGAAGCAATTGAGCCCGGCTCCTACCGCGTCGAATCGCAGATGTATGGTTTTGCCCCCCTTAGCAGCAGCATTTTTCAGATAGATGCGGGCACGAGCACCAAAGCACTCGGCGTATTTACCCTGGAGCAAAGCGCTATTCAACTAAAAGAAGGCATTGTGGTTGGAAAACGCCCGCCGTTTGAAGTGAAAATTGACCGCAATGTGGTGAACGTCGCCAACAGCATCAACGATGCCGGGGGCAATGTGATTGATGTTTTGCAGCGCGCACCCGGTGTGCAAGTGAACCGGCTCTCTAAAACGATTTCCCTGGTTGGTAAAGCAGGGGTCGTGATCATGATTAATGGCAAGGTTTCGCGGCTCCCTGGTGAGGCGGTGGTGCAAATGCTGCAAGGCATGAATGCCAACAATGTCGATCGCATCGAACTCATCCATACCCCGCCTGCCAACTTCGAAGCGGAGGGAAATGCCGGAATCATCAATATTGTGCTTAAAAAATCGGCCGATGATGGGTTCAATGGCGGATATGCTGCCAACATCGGGTACGGATTTGCCGAAAAATACGGCGCTGGCGGTTATTTCAATTTCCGAAAAAACAAGGTAAACATATTCGGAAATTACAACTACGACTACAACATCAACCCCCAAAAATTTACCAACTACCGCGGCGTACAGGTCGGCACCGATTTTCTGGAAACCTCCACCAATAGCCGACGACCGTTTACCCCAACGGGCGTGCACAACGCCAGCATCGGCGCCGATTACCAACTATCTAAAAAAACCGTCGTCGGGGTGCTGGGTACATTTTTCGACAGCAAGTGGTACATGCGCGCATCCAACGATATTATTTATCAGAAAAATGGCGTGGAACAAGCACACCTGCTTATGCCCAATTCCGAAACCAACCACAACCAATCGTTTTCTGGCAATGTGAACCTGACCCACAACTTTTCCGAACGCGCCGCCCTGAACCTGGATGCAGATTTGATTCAGTATAACATAGACAATCCAAGCCAATATTTTGTCAATAACATAGATGCTGCCGGATACGCTGTTCCGCAGTATCAATTGCGCATCAACAAAAAAACGCCCATCCGTGCAGCGGTTGCAAAAGCAGATTACAATTACCGTTTTAGTGAAAAATTCAACCTGGAAACGGGCGCAAAATGGACGGTATTGTATTTCGAAAATGATGTTCGGGTAGATAGTTTGCCGCTTTCGGGCGAATGGATTGTGATGCCGGAGCAAACCTCCGTATTCGTTTTGAATGAAGATGTGGCAGGCGCATATGTCAGTTTTACCGCCATATTAGACAGCAAAACAGATGTAAAAGGTGGCCTGCGCTATGAACATACCAATACTAACCTCGGTTCGGTGGAAATGCCCAATGTGGTAGACCGCAATTATGGCTCCTGGTTCCCGAGTTTGTTTATAGGCCGAAAATTGACCGAAACAAAAACACTCAACTTTTCTTATAGCCGCCGCATTAGCCGCCCACAAATTAAATGGCTGGCACCCTGGCTCATTTTTTCGGATCCTACCACCTTACAAGGGGGAAATCCGGCGTTACAACCCTCGTTTACCGATGCGGTTAGCCTGGATTACGGGATAAAATCGCTCCATTTTTCGGTTGCCTATAGTTTTCAGGACGCACCTACCGCTTTTGTACCATATGTGGATGCCAAATCGAACCGCCAAATCAGTCGACCACAAAACTTAACCAATGCCAAAGTGTGGAGCGCCAACCTCTCGTTTCCCCTGCATCCGACCAAATTTTGGGAGGTTCAAAGCAATTTCTTTCTCAACCATTCAGAAACAAACCTTAAAATTGACGGCCGCAACATCCAACTATCGAATGCCAATTATGGCTTCAACCTGGTAAATTCCTTCAAACTTCCCAATAACTTTATGCTGGAGGTTTCTGGAAACTACAATTCGCCCGGATATTGGGGGGTAGAAAAGTGGCGGGCAACCGGTGCGGCAAATATTGGCATTCAAAAGGATTTTGGCGAAAAATGGGGTAAACTGCGCCTCAATGCCACCGATTTGTTCTTGTCTTCCAATTGGTTTGGCGTAACCAACCAGCCTGAAAGCAATTTGAGGGTCAATGAATCCTTCCAATTTGCCGAACGGGTGATCATGTTGAGTTGGACAAATACATTTGGCAACAATATTCTAAAATCTGCCCGCCAACGCCAAACCGC
>CAIVGO010000233.1 GCA_903905445.1 uncultured Bacteroidota bacterium | reverse complement strand
TTCTCAGCACCGTGCACCCCGCGAAAGCCATTTTGCAATGGTTGAAAAAAGCAGCGTGATTATTTGCGCTTTTTCTTGTTGTCCTTTTTATCAAATTTGTCCCAAACCTTCCAGTCGCTCACCTTTTTGCGCTCGCGCTTGTAGAAGATGTAACGGGCAGAAAGTGCGGCACCGTAATAATCAAACGCCTTGCCATCGCCCGTCAGGTGTAATTCCGGCTTCCAGTCGAAACCAATATTGATGCGGCCAATGGATACTTCCAGGCCACCAATTACAGAAATACCCATCACGTTTTTGGAAACAACTTCACTGTTGATGGGCTCATTTTGGCTGTAATAGTGCAAACCAGCACCCGTATAAAAATTGGCATTGCGGAAAATTACTTTATGGTGTTTTTCGGCCAATAAGGTAAGGCCCAGGTTGGAAGAACCAATAGAAGAGTGCAAAATGCCCTCTACGGTCCAACCATCGGCAATAAATTGTTGTACGGTAAGGTCGATGCCTTTATTGATGCGGATACCACCCGCCGTTTTATAAGATTGACTGAACGCAAACGTGCTTGCAAACAAGAGAAGGGCAGCGAATGGAAAGCGGATGTTTTTCATAAAATTGACTTCGTTTTTGTATCGAATTAAAGCAAAAACGGAGCCGATTTGTAGCTATTTTTGCAGCGACTTGGTTTTAAATGTTTTTTAACCAAATATTGCCCCGTTTGCTAATATTTCCTTATCTGCTTCATCTACTAATTTATCCGCCGTGCTGCTTTGGCCTTTTTGTAAGTTTTATTTTCAAGCGCGTACCAAATATCAGTTGCACACGCCTTTTGTGTACGAATTGGTGCAGGCGGTATTAGAAGATCGGCGAAGGTATTACGCTTTTCGCGACATTGAAGCAATCCGCCAAAAAATGCTAGCCAGTGAGCGCATGATCGAGCGGACAGATTATGGCGCCGGAGCACAAAAAAAAGGGCAATTGTTGCCGCTGCGCAAATTGGTGCAGCGCTCGGCAAGTTCGGCCCGACAAGGGCGCCGATTGTTCAGGCTGGCACATCATTTTAAACCGAATAACTTATTGGAATTGGGCAGTTCTACCGGCATTGGCACCATGTACCTGGCTGCTGCGGCTCGGAATGCGCCTTTTATTTCGCTGGAAGGTTGCCCCAATACGGCTGCCGTTGCCCAATCTAACCTGCAACTGCTTGATTTAAAGCAAGTTCAGGTTAGAGTAGGGCCTTTTGAGTCGCAATTGCCGGCAGCTATAGAAGCGCTTGCTCCATTGGGCCTGGTTTATTTGGATGGCAACCATCGTTTAGCGCCTACATTGTCGTACTTTGAGGCATGTTTGGCACATAGCAATGATCAAACCGTGTTTGTTTTTGATGATATGTACTGGTCGCGCGAAATGATGGAGGCCTGGAAACAGATTAAAGCCCATCCGCGGGTGCGCTTGACCGTCGATTTTTATGATTTAAGCCTTGTTTTTATCAACCCGGGCATCAAGGTGCAACAACATTGGAAGGTAGTACCACAGTGGTGGAAACCCTGGAAAGTTTTTTAAAGGATAATTATTGTGCAACTCGATCTGACTTACCGCCAAATATGGCGCATCTCTGCGCCGATCATGCTGGGTTCTGCAGCGCAAAATGTAATTGCGTTAAGTGATGCTGTTTTGTTGTACCACCTGGGCGAAGTAGAATTTGCCGCCATTGGCTTTGTTGGGGTATTTTATATCACGGTGGCAGCCATCGGTTACGGATTTTCGAGGGGAGGCCAAATTATGATCGCGCGCCGCATGGGCGAGCGTCGGCCCGCTGCCGTGGGGTACACCTTTCATGCCATGTTGTTGTTCGAACTGGCTTTGGCGGTCATCATGTGGTTGTTTATGCATTTTGCCACACCCTGGTTTTTTCATTTATTTTTGACGCATTCGCCCGAAATTTATCAAAAAAGCCTCGATTATATCCATTACCGCAGCTATGGGGTGTTTTTTAGTTATGCCGGGGTAGCCTTGATTTCGTTGTATGCGGGCATTGCACGTCCAGCCATCATTTTGTTGGATACGGTGATATTGGCACTGGTGAACCTGACGTTGAATTACCTGCTAATTTTTGGCAAATTTGGGTTTCCGCAGATGGGCATTGGCGGCTCAGGCTTGGCCAGCACCATTGCAGAAGGGATCGCTTTTGTGTTTTTTGCCATTTATATCTTGTTAGACAAGAAAAACCGGCCTTTGGGTTTGTTTCGCCTGCAACGCTCCACGGAGCAGGTGTTGGTCCAGCCGCGGGTAGCGCCACTCAACCCCGATGTGTTGGATACCCTGGAACCCGATTTGGTGTACCACCCCAATGAAACGATCTGGCAGGTAATGCGCCATCAATTGCGTATTTCTTTGCCGGTCGTGGCCCAGGCGGCGGTATCGCAGGGTAGTTGGGTGTTTTTCTTTGGCATGGTGGAGAATTTGGGTCAACACGCCCTGGCGGTGTCAAACCTGGCGCGTACGGTGTATTTACTGTTGTCGATTCCCTTGTGGGGTTTTTCGGCTGGGGTAAATACCTTGGTGAGCAACCTGATTGGTCAAGGACGGCACCATGAAGTGTTGTTGGCTGCCTGGAAAACGGGCAAACTATGCTTTTTTGTCTCGATGATCCTTTCCGTACCCATCCTGTTTTTTCCCGAATTTTTCTTGTACCCCCTGTTGGGTAAGTCAGATATGAGCCTGATTGGTCAAACGCAGCCCATTTTTTATGTGTTGTTGGTCATCCTGGCCCTGGCTTCTTTTGGTTCGGTGCTCAACAATACCCTGGCGGGTACAGGCGCTACCTGGTTTGGATTGCAATTACAATTGGTGACCATTTCGGTGTACTTAGGCTATATATATAGTGTCACCACCTTTACCACCTGGCCCTTGAGTTGGGTATGGGCAGCGGAAATCCTGTATTGGCTGGTTACGATCTTATTGGTAATCTGGTATTTGCGCTCAGAACGCTGGCATCAGGTTCATTTTTGAAACTCGATGCAAAGCCAGTTGCCGCGTTGACCCTGAAACTTCTTTTGCAGTCCTAAAGCAGCAGCCGATTCACAAATAATGGTTTCGTCTTGCGCTAAAATGCCCGAGCACAACAACCAGGCACCCGGTTTCAGCAGTTCGTATAAGCGCGGGAAGGAATCGAGGATCACATTTCGGTTGATATTGGCTAAAATGCCATCAAAATTGCTGCCTTCCACCGCTTCCAAGGTGCCGCAACGCGCTATGACGTTTTCAACGGCATTGATGCGGCAATTGTCTAAGGTATTTTCATACGATTCCAATTCAATATCCACCGCTTCTACGGTTTGTGCCCCGTTTTTAGCGGCAAGGATGGCTAAAATGCCGGTGCCACAGCCGTAATCCAACAAATGCGCATTGGAAACCGGCAAACGTTCGATGGCCGCTAGGCATTGATAGGTTGTTTCGTGGTGGCCCGTTCCAAATGCCATCCGCGGATTGATGATCAAATCATAGCGCACTGTAGCATTGGCAGGATGAAAATCGGCGCGCACCGAACAAAAGTTCCCTACCGTAATGGGCTGGAAATTACTTTCCCACAACGCATTCCAGTTTTGTCCCTGAATCAGCGATTTTGTCCAGGTAAACTCAAACTGTGCATCCAACGCTTGAATCTGTGCTTCGGCTTCTTCTACCGAAGCACTGGCTGGTAAATAGGCATTCAATCCACCTTCCACCTCTTCAAAAGTGTCAAAAGCGGTGTCCGAAAAGTAAGCCAATAGCATTTCGGAGGTTTCTTCGTCCGTAACAAAACTAAATTTCCAATAATCCATGGCACAAAGGTACACTTTCTGCGCTACGTTGAGGAAAATCAACAGCACATTGAATTTTTGAAACCCTTTAAAATTTGGAAAAAGCTTTGTCGTTTACCATTAATCCAAATAAAAGTATGGTTTGGTTTTTGCAGCCGCCTAAAATGAGCCTAAAAAATCGACCTGTTGGGTGTATTGGTCGAATCTTATTTTCCAAGTCCGGTTAAACTGCCATGTTTGCAAAACAATATTTTACAAGGGCTGTTTTGTCCCTGCATTGATGCTTTAAGTTATGAAACAAATCCTACTTCCCGTATTGCTGCTTTGGCAATGCGCCGCGCTTTATGCGCAAACTTCCACCACCATCAGCGGCAGTGTCAAAGACGCCCAAAATGGAGAAACCCTGATCGGAGCAACCGTAGAAGCCTTAGGCCTGCAAAAAGGGAACGCCAGCAATGAATATGGTTTTTACTCTTTATCGGTACCCATTGGGAATGACTCCATTGCGTTGCGTTTCAGTTACATCGGATTTGCCCCGCAAATCCATAAAATTTTGCCTACTGGTCCAACTAAACTCAACATTACCTTGCAACCCCAGGGCTCGATGCTCAATGAAGTGGAAATCAAAGCCAACGGGTATTCGGAAAAAATAAGGAGCACCGAAATGTCGGTCAGCACCATCACCACCCGAGAGGCAAAAGCCCTCCCTGCCTTGTTTGGCGAAGTAGATATTATTAAAATATTGCAACTCAAGCCGGGTATCACTGCTGGTTCGGAAGGTACCACCGGGTTGTTTGTGCGGGGCGGCAACAGCGATCAAAACCTGATCGTGCTCGATGAAGCCATCGTGTACAATGCCAACCACTTGTTCGGCTTTTTCAGCACCTTCAATTCGGATGCCGTGAAAGACGTAAAAGTGTACAAGGGCGGTTTTCCGGCGCAATATGGCGGCCGCTTGTCGTCGGTGATTGATGTGCGGATGAAAGAAGGCAACAACCAAAAATTTAGTGGTTCCGGTGGTTTGGGCCTTATTTCCAGCCGTTTGACGCTGGAAGGGCCTATCCAAAAAGGTAAATCATCATTTATCGTGAGCGGGCGACGTACATATGCCGATATCATCACTCGGGCAATCAACCGCGCAAACGAAAATACGCCCGATTACAATCCGATTCCCGATTACTATTTTTACGACCTGAATACCAAAATTAATTTTACCCTTGGACCAAAAGACCGCCTGTTTTTGAGCGGGTACTTTGGGCGGGACGTATTTACCTTTAAAAATGAAAGTTTTAATTTTCTATTCGATTGGGGAAATACAACGGGTACCGCCCGCTGGAACCATGTTTTTGGTCCACGCCTGTTTGCCAACACCACGTTTACCTATTCCGATTACCGGTACCGCATTCAGAATATCCTGCAAGGTTTTTCTTTCAAACTCGGCTCTAACGTAAAAGACGCCAACACGAAAGTCGATTTTTATTACCAGCCCAACAACGCACACACCATTCGATTTGGGGCCAATGCTACCTACCATGAATTTGTAGTGGGTCGTTTGAAGGCTGGCAGCGATGATGGCAGTATCAATTTTGAATCTGGACAGAATTTTAACGGCGCAGATTTTGGAGCCTACTTTGCCGATGAATGGGCCGTAAACAACAACCTCAAACTCAATTACGGCCTCCGTTTATCAGCCTGGGCCAACAACCCTGCTTTTTACGCCAATATTGAACCGCGTTTTTCGGCCAACTACACGTTTAACAACAACTGGTCGATTAAAGGCTCGTATGCGCGCATGAATCAATATGTGCACCTGTTGGCGAGCAGTGGCTTGTCGCTCCCAACCGATATCTGGTATCCGAGCACCAAAGGCATTAAGCCGGAAGTGAGTGATCAAATAGCCGTTGGTACCAGTGTTCTGCTCGGTACCCAAGTATTGGTAACCTGGGAAGCCTGGTACAAATGGCTGCAAAACAGTGTAGATTTTATCGACGGAGCCGAAATATTTGGCAACAACAACATTGAAGGCGAACTCACCATCGGCAAGGGCTATGCTTACAGTCCGGTGGAATTAGAAATTGAAAAGAAAGATGGCCGCCTGACCGGCTGGATTGGGTACACGCTCTCCTGGGTGCGCCGCGGCCGCTACCCGGACATCAACAATGGCGCTTATTTCCCAACCCGTTTTGATACCCGACACAATGTAAATGTGGTGGCCTTGTACAGCCTGAGCAAACGCTGGCAACTGACCGCCACCTGGGTGTACACTTCAGGTTATACAAGTTGGCTGCCTTCCGGTCGCTTGAGTTTTCAGGATGTTGCAGGTTCGCCCATTCAATTGGTGGTACCTGTGTACGGTGCGCGCAATACCTTTCGCGTGCCCGCCTATACCCGGGCCGATTTGGGGATCGTGTGGAAATTTAAAACCAAACGCCTGGAAAACGACCTGACCCTGAGCGTGTACAACGCAACCGACCGCCGAAATCCGTATTTTATCTTTTTGGATGTAGAAACCGAAAAAGGTGATCCGGTTGATTTTGTAACCGGCATCAAGGCCAAACAGGTATCGCTGTTTCCAGTGCTGCCTTCTATCACTTGGAACTTCAAATTTTAACCCTGACACACCTTAAATAATCATACCATGAAAAATATATTGTTCCTCGCGCTGGTATGTACCGCCCTTTCCTGCAACCTTACCCAGGATGTAGAAATCGACTTGCCAGAATACACCCCGCAACCGGTGGTAGAATGCTATCTGGAGCCAGGAAAACCGTTCCGCCTGCTCCTTACCCGGAGTTATTC
>CAIVGO010000232.1 GCA_903905445.1 uncultured Bacteroidota bacterium | reverse complement strand
TTTAACTTTACAACCTTGTCAAAGAACTGAATTGGAAATCAAGGTAATTCCTAAAAACAACCTACCTTGACAGCATATATTTCATTTTCAAATCGAGTTGAATTTCAACTCTTTTTTGTCAACTTTTTCCGGGCGTATCCAAGTGATGAGTGATGAGTGATGAGTGATGAGTGATGAGTGATGAGTGATGAGTGATGAGTGATGAGTGATGAGTGATGAACTTATTGCATTAATTCACTAAAAATCAATTATTTACGAAATATCTATTATCTCAAAATCATACTGACCTCGGAGAGGTCACGCATTTGTAGATAAAAAACGGATACCCATTCATCCCGACTTCGGAGAAGTCGTGCATTTGTAGATGTCACGCATTTGTAGCATTCGTAAACAAACATAAAACCGTCATAATAATCCCTAAATAATGGGAAAATGGTGAAGATCAACACCCATTTTGTCAACCATACTCGGACATATCCAACGCAAAAATGCTAACTTCAACTCCTCACTCATCACTTATCACTCCTCGCTATGAACTACTGGATTGTCAAATCAGAACCAGATGTATACAGTTTTGAGCAATTGGTAACGGACGGCATCATCCAATGGGACGGTGTTCGGAATTACCAGGCGCGCAACAACTTACGGGCGATGGAATTGGGGGATTTGTGTTTGTTTTACCATTCCAACATTGGCTTGGAACTGGTGGGGATTGCCAAAGTAGTCACCACTTTTTACCCCGATCCTACGGCAGAGAAAGGCGATTGGTCGGCGGTCGAGCTTGCGCCAGTGAAGGCTTTGACGCGTCCGGTTCCTTTACCAGAAATCAAGGCGACCGAGGCTTTACAACAAATTGCATTGGTTCGAAACGGCCGTTTGTCGGTAATGCCCCTTACTTCCGACGAATTTAATACCTTGCTTACCATGGGAGATACCCATCTTTGACCAAAAGTATCGCGATGTACATATATTCCAATTTTAACAACAGACAAGGCGGCATAGGATGTCTGATTTTTGGCATCCTGGGCGTAGTAGCCCTTTATTATATGCTGCGGGGATTGTTTTACCTGCTGGCTTGGGCAGCGCCTGTGTTATTGGTGCTGGCGCTTGTCATCAACTGGCGGGCGGTGGCCGACACGGGTAAAGACTTTTTAGCATTGTTGGAGCGCAACCCTTTGGCTGGATTAGTAATGGGCTTTCTGGGGGTAGTCGGCTTTCCGGTTTTGACTTTATATTTAGTGGTTAAAGCACTGGGCTACAACAAGTTAAAAGAAATGCAGCAGCAGTTTGGCAGTTCAACGGGCAATACGGCGATGGGACAAGATGATTTCGTCGAATTTGAAGAATTAGAAAGCACCCCCAAGGGGAAATTACACCAGGACGAGCCCCTTGAACTGGAAATTTTACCCGAAGAGCCAGAGCCGCAAAAGACTGCAAAAGCACCGGAAAAACCTAAAAATCCATACGATACCTTGTTTGAGGGTTAAAACAGCATGTGTGGGCTGCGCCCTGATCGCACCAAATAAAAACCGCTATAAATATGGAGCACTCATATATACAGCCTAATTAAATATCTGATAAAAATCATATCTCTAAATAACATAAGCTTTTAGTACTAAATTTCGCGGCACTTACCTTCGTCCTTATAAAGTATCGACGAGGAAAATGCTGAAACCTCCGTGTTTTACAAAAAAGTAGGCATTTGAATTTTACCACGATGTTTGGTTTAATGATCAACAATGCGTGCAACAAACAGGACGCAGCGCGGGAACAATACCGCATGCATTATTGCGGCACCTGTAAAGCAATTGGCAAACGCTACGGCCAAACGGCTCGCATAGCGCTCAATTACGACACCGTATTTTTGGCAGAATTACTCACCACCTTATCTAAGGAAGATACCAGCAACTGGCCTGAATCCTTTCAATCGTTCCTTTGTATTACGCCCTCAAGTTGGGATACCGGCGCGATTCCGTTTCCATTACAATATGCCGCGAGCGCGAATGTATTGTTGTTGGCATTAAAAACCGACGATAATTTGAAGGATTCCGCTGCTCCTGTCTGGCGGATGGTGCAGCGTTGGTTCAATGCCGATTTTCGCAAGGCGGAAAAGGATATGCTCCAATTTGGGGTAAATATGGACGAAATATGGCAATGGATCGCCTTGCAACAGCATCGGGAACACGCCGCGATTATTCCAGACGACCCTACAGAAGCCCTGCGCTATTTCGCAGAACCAACTGCCCGGATAACAGCGTCCATTTTTTCGCAAGGCGCCCGTGCCATCGGGGAGGATCCCGAAAAACTGTATCAATTTGGCTATCAAATGGGCGAATTGATTTACCTGCTGGATGCGCTGGAAGATGTAGCACAAGATGCGCGGAAAAAGCAGTTTAATGCCGTACAACGTGCCTATTCCTATGTTGACAAAACCGTAAAAAAATCCATCGCCGACCATATTCACGGACTTACGCAAAAAATAAAAATCACCATTAACCAATTGCCCATTCCGGAGGTTCAAAAAACGGATTACCGGCAACGCTTTTCTACCAATGTGATGGTGCGGGTTTCCAATGCATTGGAAGACGAAAAGCCTTATTTCCAAACCCTTCAGAAAAATGTGGTGGCACGCTTGGGCCTGCGTGCTTTAAGCGCAAAATCCTTTGCACAGCGTGTTACCCGCGACATCCCGGCCTGGATTGCCCTGCCCAAATATGCCTTTGCGTATACGGCAGTGATGATTGCACCCAATTTGCCGCAGGAATTAACGCGTTCAAGTGAACAAGACCTGATCAGTAACACTGCTTTTTTAAGCATTTTAACCGGATTTATTGCAACGTTCCTGTTATGGCCGCGCCTTTTACGTTTGATTAGAACCTACAAAAGTGAATTTAGAAGGTTAAAAAAAGAAAAAAAGAAAGGCAAAAAGATGACAACCAGTGAATGGTTTTTACTAATTATTTCGATTTTACTGGCAGGTATATGTGTGATTGCGTTGTGTATAGGAGCGATCTGTAAAGATTGCAATGATTCCGCACAAGATCCAAACAGTGGATGTTGCAGCAGCAGCTCTTCCTCCCAAGGCAGCTCCGGTAGTTGCGACAGTGGCTCAGGCTCAAGTTCCGATAATCAATGCTGATAAATTATTAAAACAGGCTTTTCAAGTTTATAAATGGAGCTTGCACCAAAAATCCACATCGAATTTCTTTGATTTCCTTAAATTTGCAGCATCCATATACCCATGGGTGCTGCAAATTTTATGAAAGACACCATTTCAGGTTCCAAACCCCAATGCAATGTGCTGCGGTATTCCGCTTCCGAGAACAAAACGATTTTACCCTACAGTCGGCGGGATTATTATAAAATTTGGATCGCCAATGGCGAAAGTGTACTCTATTACGCCAACAAAACCATCCATATCAACCAACCTGCGCTTATTTTTTCCAATCCGCTGGTGCCTTACTCCTTTGAACGTTTGGGGGAAGACCTAGGAGGGTACATTTTTATCTTTACAGAAGAATTTTTAAGGGAAAACAATCGGCAGGAAAGCATGCTGCAATCGCCTTTATTTCAGGTGGGTGCTAATTCTGTTTATTTTCTGGATGACAAGAAATTGCAAACAATATCAGCCATTTATGATAAGATGATTGAAGAGTTTGAATCGGATTACGTACACAAATACGAGGTCATTAAAAACTACGGCAACCTTATCCTGCATGAAGCGATGAAAATGCAGCCCGCCCAAAATACGTACCAGCACCATAACGCCACCGCCCGCATTGCCAACCTTTTCCTCGAATTACTCGAACGTCAGTTTCCCATCGACGCCCCCGATCGGGTACTAAAACTCAAAAAACCCAGCGATTTTGCCTACCATCTTTCCATCCATGTCAACCACCTCAACCACGCTGTGCGAGAAGTAACCGGCAAACCAACGTCCATGCATATCACCACCCGGGTCGTCAATGAAGCCAGTGCCCTGCTGAAAAACACCGATTGGAGCGTTTCTGACATTGCTTATAGCTTAGGATTTGAGTACCCCACCTATTTTAACAACTTTTTTAAAAAGAACACCGGCGCTACCCCACTTTCCCTCCGGAAATAATTCTTTGATTTTTATACTTTTTACTTTGAATATAGTTACACCTGCCCTTCATGCAGCCTATACCTTTGTACCATAAAACTTAAACACATGAAATACAATTTATTAGGAAACACCGGACTAAAAGTGTCCGAATTATGCCTCGGTACCATGACTTTTGGTGGCAAAGGCTTCTGGACCGCCATTGGCACCCTCGATCAAAGCGCGGTGGATCAATTGGTTAAAAAATCTATTGACGGCGGCATTAACTTCATCGATACGGCCAATGTGTATTCGGAAGGTTTATCGGAAGAAATGACCGGCAAAGCCATCCGCAACCTGGGCTTGAACCGCGATGATCTGGTCATTGCCACCAAAGTACGCGGCAAAATGGCAGAAGGTCCCAATGGAAGCGGCCTAACCCGCAAACACATTCTGCATGAAATCGATGCCAGCTTGACGCGCCTGAACCTGGATTACGTCGACTTGTACCAAATTCACGGTTTCGATGCACTCACGCCACTCGAAGAAACCCTGGATACCCTCGATGGGCTGGTAAAAAGCGGCAAAGTACGCTACATCGGTTGCAGCAACCTGGCGGCCTGGCAAATCATGAAGTCGGTGGACTATTCCAGCTACAACCGCCTTGCCAAATTTGTATCCTTGCAGGCTTATTATACCCTGGCCGGTCGCGATTTGGAGCGTGAAATTATTCCCGTTTTGAAAGACCAAAACCTGGGTTTGATGGTATGGAGCCCACTGGCAGGCGGATTATTGAGCGGAAAATACAAACGCAATGGCGAAAACGAAGGCGGTCGTCGCGTAAACTTCGATTTCCCGCCCGTCAACAAAGACCGCGTGTTCGATGTAGTAGAAGCACTGGAGCCGATGGCAAAAGAGAAAGGTGTATCTGTAGCGCAACTTGCCTTGGCCTGGCTGCTGCACCAATCAGCAGTAACGACTGTTATCATCGGCGCCAACACCACCGAACAATTGGCAGACAACCTGAACGCGACCAACGTAACATTCACCCCCGACGAACTTGCACAAATAGATGCTGTAAGCAAACTGCCCGCCGAATATCCAGGCTGGATGCTCGAGCGCCAGGGCGCAGATCGCGTTCGGTAAAAGAGACGGTTCGGTTCTAAAACACCGAACACCAAATTTCGATATTCGGTGTTCGATATTCGGTGTTCAATTTTTAAACTTGTTGCGGTGGGATCTAAAAACCGGCATGAAACACTCGTTTTTCGCGCCATTTATCCCACCACAACGAGTTTTCAGCCGTACTCCCGACTTCGGAGAAGTCGCGCATTTGTAGAACCCCAAATTCAAAACCCAACCCTCCCGACTTCGGAGAAGTCACGCATTTGTAGCAAATCGTCAATCTACCCCCTCCCGACTTCGGAGAAGTCATGCATTTGTAGAAATAACAAACCATCAACCACACCCTCCCGACTTCGGAGAAGTCATGCATTTGTAGAAATAACAAACCATCAACCACACCCTCCCGACTTCGGAGAAGTCATGCATTTGTAGGAACAACAAACCATCAACCTAACCTCCCGACTTCGGAGAAGTCATGCATTTGTAGGAAAAGCATTTGTAGAAAAAGCATTTGTATGAACAACATTTGTCGACCCGACCACAGACAAGGCCATATTTTTGAAATACGTTTACAATTTTTCCGAAATATTTTTATTATTTTGACATCAAATCATCATCCGTGTCATCCTTCTCCAGCGGCGATTTATTTTATCCACATCCAATTCTACCATGAAAAAACAACAATTACCCTTGTTACAATGCTGCATCCTATTGCTTTTATTCACCCTCACGTTCGCCTGCAAAAACGCGCCTCCAACCTCTACCTCGGGTCAAGAACCAAATACCGTTAAAGACACCACTTCCACCTCCAAAATTTACGGCGCATCCGGCATCCGAGGCGCCCGATATTGTGAAATTCTGGCCATCCACGGCCGCATCGGCAAACTCAGTGCCACGGTATACAATACCTTGGGCTGCAATGATTGTCCACCAGAAATTTGGGCAACCATGGACCCCAAAAAGATTAAAAAAGAACTAAACGCCCTTGAAATCGAATTAAACGGTCCACGGGTGTTTTTGATGGATAAAATTGGGCAAAGCAATACCCCGCCGCCCACCACCACCATCAGCGGGTTGGATATGAAAAAACGCGCCACCGTTCCACTTCCGACAAGCACGATATTGCGTGGAAAAAGCAAACCTTACACCGAAACAACGGTAAATCGCTCCACCGAATTTGTGTTTAGCAAAGGCAGCAAAACCTACCAACTCATCAGCCCCGAACACCAATATGTCATGCAAAGCTATGCGCAAATTGTGGATCCGAACCTCAGCGAAGCCGATTTAGCACAATTAGGTACCCGCTTGAAACTCCCCAAAGGCTGGAATTTTCTAGTAGTAACCTTGGACAATGATTTGGTGTTGCGTACATTTGAAGGCGGGGAAGCGCATGTTACCCAGGATGAATTATTGAACACCTATCAACGTTTTAAATAGATTTATTATGGAATCAACTACCAACACAGGCATCATTTCTTTCTTAGGTGCTGAGCAAGGCCCTTGGAAAATTGCTTCCATGCAAACCTTAATAGGTGCACCCCTCCCGGAAGCCAGTTGTTTGAATATCCAGCAAGGTGCAATTACGCCTGATCATGATTCCGATGCAAAATGGGTATTGCACGGGTTTATCAGCAACTTGCGCTACACCCACCGTAGTGAAAAAACCATGCTGGATGAGCATTCTAAGCCCCTGGGCAGACCAGAATACAATGCTGCCGCCTTAATTCCGATCCAAAAATCGAAGGAATGGTGGAACCTGGCCCAGGATGAACGCCGCCGTATTTTTGAAGAAGATTCCAAACACATTCAACAAAGCGCCGAATTCCTGACGTTCATTTCTCGACAATTACACCATTCAAAGGACTTGGGGGAAGGATTTGATTTTTTAACCTGGTTCGAATTTTCCTCCGAACATACCGAACAATTTGATGCATTGTGCGCCATTTTGCGAAAAACCGAGGAATGGCAATACGTAACCCGCGAAATTGATATCCGGCTTTTAAAGCAGTAAATAATCTATATCAAAAATTTGCACATTCGGCTGCAAGTTTTTAACGAGAACGGCATCTCAAAAGACAAAAATCCATCTTTATGAGAATCGCGATCCTCTTATCCTGCCTGTTTTTCGCTCAATTCAGCGCCAACGCCCAATACAACACCCTTTGGATACCAGACACCCTGTCCGGCACGAACTTCAACCTAGTTTTGAAAGATACCTTTGCCCAGTTGCGTTCGGGCAACCAAACCATTACCGCCGGGGTAAATGGTGCTTTCTGGGGCCCAACCCTGTTTATCAACAAAGGGGATGAAGTACACATGAACGTGTACAACAAAACAAACGATTCGACCACCATACACTGGCACGGATTCCACTTGCCGGCAGTCATGGATGGCGGACCACACCAGGTTATTCCGCCGGGCACTCTTTGGCAGCCATTTTGGAAAATTACCAACCAGGCAGCAACCTACTGGTACCATCCGCATTTGCACGAAATGACCCAGGAGCATATGACCAAAGGCCTGGGGGGATTCATCATCGTGCGCGATGCCGAAGAAGCGGCCTTGCCCTTGCCCCGTACGTATGGGGTGGATGATATTCCATTGAGTTTAACCAGCCGTCGCTACACAACCGGCAACCAGTTTGTGTACACCAATACAGCGTATGGCGATTATATGCTGACCAATGGAACGCCCAATGCACAGGTAAGTTTGCCCAAGCAAGTAGTACGCCTCCGCATCCTCAACGCCGAAACAGAACGCGCGTACAACTTGGGTTTTAGCGACAACCGCACCTTTTATGTGATTGGCAATGATGGAGGTTTGCTCAATGCGCCCGTTGGTGTAACCCGCCTGAAATTGGGTGTCGGCGAGCGCGCAGAAATCCTCGTAGATTTGACCGGCGCCACCGTTGGTTCCAGTTTTGATTTAAAAGCCTACAATTCGGGCCAGGCATTCGGGTTTCCGGGTGGGGAGCCCGGAACATCCGGCGAATTTGGCAGCCTGCTCAACAACAAAGATTTCACCGTACTGCACATCAATGTGACAGCCGCGACGACAAACCCAATCACGGCGGTACCAACAACCTTGGTCAACAACACCTATTTGACCGCAGCCGATGCAACCGTAAGCCGCACCCTCACCATCAATGGCGGCCAACCTGCTGGCAATCCATTTGTGTTTGATAATAAAATATTTGATTTTAATACGATTAATAAAACATTGGATGTCAATACCACTGAAAAATGGACGGTAACCAATACCAATATTTTCAGCCATTCTTTCCACATCCACGATGTACAATTTAAAATCATTTCCCGCAGCACCGGTGCAGTAGGCCAATACGAATCGGGCTGGAAAGACGTGTTTTACATTGCCATCAACGAATCCGTGACATTTGTAGCGCGTTTTGCCGATTATGCGGATCCGATCCATCCGTTTATGTACCACTGTCACTTTGGCAACCACGAAGACGAAGGCATGATGGGGCAGTTTGTGGTAAAAGGCAGCACCAGCACCAGCGACATTGCCAATCCGCTGACCTACAATGTATTCCCGAACCCGGCGGATGATCGGTTGTATGTACAATTGGCCGATCCAAATGCAGCGGTGTATTACGTGACCATTTTCAATACCAATGGAAAAGCCGTGATGATGTTGCCACAACCGCAAGTACAGCAAGGCATTGACATTACCACCTTACCGCGCGGCGCGTACTCCATACAAGTCATGGAAAAAGAAACCAAAGCGGTAAGCACGAAGAAGTTCGTCAAATTGTAAAGGATTGAGAGTTTAATTATACATTTTTAAGGCTGCTTCGTTTGGTGGGACAAATGGAGCGGCCTTTTTATATGCTTTAGACGTTTGGTTTATTTGAATAAATCCTGCAATTTTACCTTTTAAAACGGTGACAAATTAAACATTCGAATATGGAACTGGTCGTTTATATTAATGATGAAAAGGATTTTTCTGTGTTGGAACCATTGCTAAGCAGGATGAAACTTCGTTTTGAACGCAAAAACAATGTAAACGCAATCAATGAATCGTCTGCTACACAGGAGAAGGTTGAATCGGCGCGTGCTCAATTGCTACAAATGCTAAAGGAGGGAGTTGACGTATCTTCTTATGGGGATCCGGTTGCTTGGCAAAAAGAGGCGAGACGATATTACTGAAACAGTCAAAAAAAATGACATTAGGAGATTCAATTATAGCAGCAACGGCATTAATTTATAATTTAGATTTGTACACGCATAATGTGTCTGATTTTGAAAGTATTCAAGAGTTACGAATTATTGACCCGATAAGATAGATTTTTTGTAGGGTTGAAAATATCCTGCGTTTTTGCAAGTAATAACACACCAATAGGCAGCCAGATAAAAAAATCTTATCTTTGCCCCGATATTCCTTTAGCCGCCTAACACAATTTCAGGGTAAAATGCATCCAATCGAACCTCGTCATCTTGAATCTAACGCGCTACACCTGGCCGCGCGTTTTCCGGTAGTAGGTAGGGAGCAGAAGCAGATATTGTAATTACAAAAGGAGGATTCCCTGAAATATTGTTGGAAGTCAAGTTTAGTGCAGCACCTACTGTATCCAAAGGCTTTTTTAATTGCCAAATGGATTTAAAAACCCATAAAAACTATATTATAGCGCCGATAAACAACCCTTTCCCCGGCAAAAACGGTATTGAAGTGATTAGATTAAAGGAAATTCCTGGAATTTTTCTATAAAAAGATAGTTTACACATATATACTAAACGCCGCCTGAAAGGCTGCATTCATTGTCATGCTGAGCGCTGATTATTAATGATTTAGGCCGAAGGCCATGCACAAAACAATACAGCGCGAAGTATACTCAATGACTTGAACAACATCAAATCATCTCGACTTCGGAGAAGTCGCGCATTTGTAGGCACGCATTGGTAGGTTAATTGCAGCATTTGGGTACGCAAAAGCGTTTAAAATAAACTACGCGTACCATTGTGATTTGAAAAACGTCCCCAATTGGGGCTCTTTTGTTTGGTTCGAACATTTATCAAAAACACCAACCTCATGCCTGGAAAAAAAACAAAATTATTCGCCATCGCTTTATGGATAATTTTCACTCAAATCCAGTGTAATTCTGACTGTGATGGTGTAAACAGAACATGGTATCAGCAATTAAATTGGCAGTTAATTGCTGTGGATAACCGTGGAAAAGAACCGGTTCCTGCTACTGCCAATAAAGCCCCTATGCATGCATTCGGGTTAGGGATCATATATAATTCAAGGATTACCGCTTTTCCGGAGGGGCTTGAATGTGGACTTGACCCGCAAATTTATCCATTTGAAGGCGTCACCAATGTGCGTATCACCTGCTTGCAGGATTTTGACCCGTCCCATCCTGCAGGCGTTTCCTTAAATGATTGTTTCAAGGAACTTACCTATACACCGATGACGCATATACCCTCTTATACTGCGGTTTCAGGGGCTAATCTTAATAATTATTCGAAAACTAACTACGAAGTTGATTTTATCATGGTTCAGCCACCAGCGCATCCGGGTGATTATCAATTTAACGTTCGCCTATTTTTTAAATACGGCCCCCAAGATGATTCAACCTACACAACACCCGTTATAACCCTATACTAATCAAAATATACCCAAATCATCTTGACTTCGGAGAAGTCATGCATTTGTAGCCCATTGGTAAAAAAATATTCCCCCACCCAAACACCCAAAATCCAAATCCCTAACCTATCTTTGCATCATCGTACCGATACATTAATACACAACATCGCTACCCATGCTGCAAAAAGTGCTCCTGATCGATAATTTCGATTCTTTTACCTATAATTTGGTCGATTTCCTCCGCCAACTCGGCTGTTCCGTGCAAGTGTACCGCAACACCGTGGAACCCGCGGCACTCGATAAAGTAGATTTTGATCTGCTGGTTTTGTCGCCCGGACCATCGGTTCCGCGCAACGCCGGTAATTTAATGGCCATTATAGCCCGTTTTTACCAAACCAAACCCATCCTGGGTGTTTGCCTCGGTCACCAGGCACTGATTGAGTTTTTTGGCGGCACCCTGGCAAATATCGCCCCGGTGCACGGCAAATCGGTTCCCATTGACCACGACGGACGCGGCATTTTCACCGGCATAGAAGCCCAATGCAAGGTGGCGCGGTATCATTCCTGGGCAGCCGATGTGGTTTCGCCCGATCTTGAAGTGAGCGCCCGGGCAGCAGATGGCACGGTAATGGGCATTCGGCACAAGCGTTTTCCCATTGAAGGCATTCAGTTTCACCCCGAATCGGTGCTGAGTATGCAACACAGTGTGGGCATGCGGATGCTGCGCAATGTGATCGAAGGACGATTGTCGGCCGGAAACTGCATTTACCACGCGCTTTCCAAAAAATTGCAGCAGGGCAGTCCGATTACAACCGCGCAACTCCGACATTTCTTTGAAGTCCTGGAGGAAGGTCAATTATCCGATGATCAAAAACAAATTCTACTCGTGTCGCTAAGTTATCAATTACGCCATGCAGATACCCTGGCGCAATTTATCGAGGCGCTTTTTCAACCGGAAACAGATTCAGACACCTCTACCGCGCATTTTTTAGCCAAACGACTTCCACTACAAGCCCCGCAAGGCGCGGTGGATATTTGTGGCACCGGCGGATCAGGCCTGCCCCGCATCAATACTTCTACCCTCACCAGTTTGTTGCTCGCACATTGTGGTTTGCCCATAGCCAAACACGGAAACCGGGCCGCGGCGGGGCGTTTTGGCAGTTTCAACCTCCTGGAAGCGCTGGAAGTGCCCATCCACTTTGATGCCCAGAAAGCCCAGGAAACGCTAAACGAAACCAATTTAGCCTTTTTATTTGCCCCTGAAGTACATCCTGTTTTCCGACATTTTGCCCAAGTGCGCAGTAAAATCGGGGTTCCCACGGTGTTCAATGTGTTAGGTCCACTCGTAAACCCCGTTTTACCCAAACGACAGTTTATCGGCACAGCCTTCGCTGAACTCATGGATATTATCTTCGAAACAGGCATTAAAATGGGCAAAACCCACCTCATTGTAGTGCGAGGCTGGGACGGATTGGATGAAATATCGGTAAGCGCGCCTACCCGCGTGCTGGAGTACCGCGCTGGCAGAAAAATGGAATACGAAATTACCCCGGCCGATTTTGGCATTGATCCGATTCCTTTTGATAAAGTGCGCGCCGATCATCCAAAAGACAGCCTGAGCATCGCTGAAAAAATCCTGCAAGGCCTGCCAGAAACCGAACATTATCAATTGGTTGCGGTAAATGCGGCCTTCATTTACACCAAATTTGTGGAAGCAATTCCCCTCCCGGAGGCTTACCAGAAAATGAAACAACTGATTTTTCAAGGCGCTGCTGGACAAGTACTCGAAACGTACAAGCAAGTAATGGGCGCTCCAGCCTTGCAAACGGTTTAATCCCTCCAAAATGGACAATATTCTTGACGCAATCGTTGCGCATAAACGCACTGAAATCAATACGTTATACGAACAATACGACCTGGAAACCTTGCGCAGGCAAGCGCTGCGTGCGCGTACGTACAAAACACCGCTGCTTTTTTATCAGGCGCTTGCGGAGGCGCGTGCGCAAAAACAACCCTTTTTTATCACCGAATTTAAGCGAAAAAGCCCCTCGGAAGGCTGGATCAATGAACATGCCGATTTATCAGCCCAAATGCATTATTACGTATCGGCCGGCGCATCGGCTATTTCGGTGCTGACAGATACCGAATTTTTTGGGGGTACTTATGCCGATTTATTGCAGGCCCGCATGGTGCGCGACCGAATGGCAGAAACGGGCTACCCGGAGGTTTTGCTGCTGCAAAAAGATTTTATCCTCGACCCAATTCAGATTTATTTGGCGGCTAATCATGGGGCTGATTTAATTTTATTGATCGCCGCCATTTTATCACCGGAGCAACTCGAAAATCTTCGAAAAACCGCAGAAGACTTAGGATTAGGTGTCCTGGTGGAAGTACACAGTGTCGAAGAACTGGAACCCATTGCCCACTTAGATTTTCCGGTTTTAGGGGTAAATAACCGCGATTTGAAAACCTTTCGTACGGCGTTGAATCGGGTAAATGCGCTGACAAAACATTCAAACAATCGTTTTTTGATCGCCGAATCGGGCATACACAGCGATAAAGAATTCCAAATGGTGCGTGGGGCCGACGGATTTTTAATCGGCACCGGACTAATGCGTACAGCGGGCCCCGATTTAGCCACCCGATTTTGTACAACAGGGCGTTTATTGTTCAAGGCATGCGGCCTTCGAACGCCTGTGCAGTTAACATTTGCCAAGGCGGATTATGTGGGCATCAACTTTTCTCCCCTGAGCAAGCGTTCCTTTCCCGATTTGACACCGGACATGTTGAAAAATACCACTTTTGCAGAGCCTGTGGCCGTATTTTATCGAAATTCAGTAGATGAAATCCAAATAGTACTCAAACAGTTTCCTTTTAAAACCGTACAATTGTATGCGGAGGACGTTTCGCCTGAATTCATCCGTTCGCTCAAGCAAAAGGTGTTTCTAGCCGCTTCCATTCGCAGCACTACCGACCTTGACCGCCTGGAAGCCTTCGCAGGCGATGTTGATTTGTTTATATTAGATGGTCCGCAACCCGGCAGTGGGCAAAGCCTCGATTTTAAACTATTGCAACATTTCCCGTACCCTTTTTTACTGGCGGGTGGCATCCATATCGACAACTTAACGCTGGCAAAACAGTATAAAAACTGTATTGGAGTAGACATCGCGTCAGGTATTGAGACCGATACACAGCCAGATGCCAACAAAATTGATGCAATTTCAGCCCGTTTGATGGACCTTTCGAGGATGGAGGTAGAATAAAGACAAAATTAACACGCTGCTTAACCCTGTGATTTACAATTTTTTAGCATTCCGCAAATCACTTTTTTCGCGTAAAAACGCCACAAATTCAGGCTCCTAGTTGTGATTCATACACGAACTCCAAAAATGGCTGTATTTTTGCAGTTCATTCGGGTATGTAGGTTTTGATTTTTTATATGCAAACGACAAACGCTAAAAAAAACGCATCCAACACATCCCTTCATTAAATACAGCAAATTTATGGTCGGCAATCTTACCGAAAACGGCGCTAAACTCAAGCGCATTTTTATTGAACCCAAACTTCCGCAAGGCCTTGATCCGCTTACCGAACTTGCGCACAACCTGTGGTGGTCCTGGAATCATGATGCAATCGACCTGTTCAAAAGCATCGATCAAGCACAATTTGAAGCACTGAACTTCAATCCGATTGCACTGCTCGACGAATTAAGCATTGAGAAAGCGCAAGAATTGCTGAATAACAAGGATTTCACTTCCCGGCTCAAACATGTGCACAAGGCTTTTCGGGATTATATGGAGGAAAAACCCGACCTGGACGATCCTAAAATCGCTTATTTCTGTATGGAATACGGCTTGCACCAAAGCCTGCGCCTGTATTCGGGCGGCTTGGGTGTGCTCGCGGGTGATTATCTGAAGGAAATGAGCGATCGGAATGTCAATTTCATCGCCGTTGGACTTTTATACCGTTATGGCTATTTCCAGCAAGGCATTACGCTCAATGGCGAACAAATTCACCAAGCAGACCCGGCTAAATTTACCCAATTGCCCCTCAAACCCGTACGTGATGTACGCGGCGAGTGGATTAAAGTGGAAGTAAATATGAGTGGCCGCACCGTGTGGGCCAAAGTTTGGGAACTGCCGGTTGGCCGCATTCCACTTTACCTGCTGGATACCGATATTGAAGACAACCGCTGGGAAGATCGCTCCATTACGCACCAATTATATGGCGGCGACAACGAGCACCGCCTGCGCCAGGAATTGATGCTGGGCCTCGGTGGCTGCCGCGCTGTGAAGGCCATCGGACACAATCCTGATATTTACCACCTCAATGAGGGCCATGCAGCGTTCCTCGGTTTGGAACGCATTCGCAATTATATGACGGAGAAAGGACTGGGATTTGCACAAGCCGTTGAAATTGTGCGGGCTACCCAACTTTTCACCACACACACCCCTGTACCGGCTGGACACGATACCTTCTCGGAAGGTTTGTTGCGCGAATACATCAGCGAGTTCAACCTGGCATTTGATATCAGCTGGGAGGCACTCATGTCTATCGGACGCGTACACAACGACCCGAAAGAGTTGTTCAATGTAAGTAACCTGGCCATCCGTACTTCACAGGAGGTAAATGGCGTGAGTAAATTACACGGGGAGGTGAGCCAAAAAATGTTCAACGACCTGTATCCTGATTATAACTACGCCGAAAGCCATATCGGTTACGTAACCAACTGTGTGCATTTTAACACCTGGGTGGCACGCGAATGGCTTGAATTATACGAAAATATTTTCGGAAAAGGCTTCTGGGCGGATCAAACCAACCGCAAATTCTGGTCGAAAATCCACACCGTTCCAGGCACCAAAATCATGGAAATTCGCCGGCAGTTGAAAAAACGCCTGTTGGATTGGGTAAAAAACAACCTCCGCGAAGACCTTACCCGCCGTGGAGAAAACCCGCGTGCTATTTTTGAAATTATCAATGCCTTGCGCGAAGACGCCCTGGTGATTGGTTTTGCCCGCCGGTTTGCGACCTACAAACGTGCAACCCTGCTGTTTAGCAACGAAGCACGCCTGGCCGAAATCGTCAATGACCCGGAACGTCCGGTGATTTTCTTGTTTGCCGGTAAAGCCCATCCAGCCGACAAAGGCGGACAGGAATTTATCCGCATGATTTACAACACCACCAAAAACCCGAATTTTACGGGTAAAGTCATTTTCCTCGAGAATTACAGCATGGAAATGGCCAAATTGCTTGTACAAGGCGTGGATATTTGGCTGAACAACCCAACCCGCCCGAAAGAAGCGAGCGGTACTTCGGGTATGAAAGCGGTGATGAACGGCGTCATGAACTTCTCGGTATTGGACGGCTGGTGGTGCGAAGGCTACAAACCCGGTGCTGGCTGGGCCTTACCTGAACACGATACCTACAGCGATCCAGGTTTGCAAAACGAACTGGATGCCGAAACCATTTACAATATTCTGGAAAACGATATTGTTCCTTCATTTTACGATCAGGACAAAAACGGCGTTTCAGAACGCTGGGTAAGCCATATCAAAAACACCATTGCCGATATTGCCCCTGATTTTGTCATGAAACGGATGTTGGATGATTACCAGGATCGTTTTTATTACAAATTATGGAAACGCAGCCAGGTGTTGAAGCAGGATCAATTCCGGCCGCTGAATGACCTGGTAGAATGGAAAGCACGGGTACGCCGCAGCTGGGATGGCATCGAATTGCTGCACCTGGAAGCGCCCGATACCTACAACCGTTCTTTGCCCCTGGGCGAACAGTTTGCCGCGGCGATCACCCTCAACCTGAATGAACTTTCTGCAGCGGACATCGGTTTGGAAGTGGTGTTTTACAAACGCATTTCAGAAAAATCGCTCGAATTGATCGCATCCTATAAAATGGAAATCGCCGACCAATCGGGCGCGCAAGCAACCTATTCCTGCAATTTC
>CAIVGO010000231.1 GCA_903905445.1 uncultured Bacteroidota bacterium | reverse complement strand
TGATCCCGCTATTTTGCAAGGCTGGCGCGCCGAATTGATGGGGGCTAAGTTGGTGGAATGGCTCACTTCCGGCGGAAAAATAAACCTGGGATGGGATGGCGATGTGTGCAATTTGACGATGCATCCTTAGAGCCTATAAATCCTGGACCGCTCCGGCATAAACCGTAAACTTATCTGCTCGACAAAAAGCGAGCAGCGTCAAACCCAGTTCCCGCGCATAATCGACCGCCAGCGAACTGGGGGCGGATACTGCCGCCAATACAGGAATGCCTGCTACATAGGCCTTGCTTACGATTTCGTAGGAAATGCGGCCACTTACGATGATGCAAAATGCATCTGCCAATTGGCCATCTAAAATCAACTGACCCACCACTTTATCGACCGCATTGTGGCGCCCAATGTCTTCCTGCAACGTAAGCATCCGACCATCCAGGGTAAATGCTGCGGCAGCATGCGAGCCGCCCGACTGTTCAAACGTATTTTGACCAGCGCGCATTTGTTGGAACATTTGCTGGACGGTAGAAGACGATAAGATGCCCGGTTTGTCCGCCAAACTTTGTCCCGCATGCAAATCCACCAATTCAGTATTACCGCATATTCCACAAGAAGATACAGATAGTAAATTTCTGCTATTCAAATCGCGTTTGCCCAACTTTTCGGGATCTACTTTAACTGCCACGGCCGTAATATAGCCGTATTGATTGCGCTCCTCCACCGTTATTTCAGGATGTTCCTCCAGGTCGCGGTACATATCTTCGGCATACAACAATCCTCGCACCAGGGCAGCCTCATTGCCGGGCGTACGCATGGTGATGGTAAATACCGATCCATTGATCGCAATACGCAGCGCTGCCTCGGCGGTAAGGATATCCTCCACCGCCGAGGCATGGCCTTGCTGGTATTTTTTGGCTTGATATTGTAAAATGGCCATTGAACAGTTGTTTAAATGCCCTACGACAAACCCGAAACCTGTCCATTGGCATCGATATCCATGCCTTCGGAAGCAGGAACGGCGGGTAAACCGGGCATGCGCATCATTTCACCCAAAATTGGAATCACAAAACCGGCCCCTGCCGCAAATTCAAATTCACGCACTGTAATGCTAAAGTTACGCGGACGGCCAATTTTGGTTTCATCATCCGAAAATGATTTCTGGGTTTTGGCCATACAAACGGGCAGTTTATCAAAACCCAATGCAGCGATGGTTTTTAAGCCTGCACGCGCTTGGGGCGTGTATTTTATATCATCTGCACCATAAATCTCGGTTGCGATGATTTTAATTTTTTCTTCAATGGATAAACTCCAATCGTACAAGGGTTTGAAATGATTGTTGCCGGCCTCAATGGTCGCAACAACGGCCGATGCCAGGTCTTTCGTGCCTTCCCCGCCTTGTGCCCAGCAAGCGCTCACGACCGCCTGTACGCCCATGCCCGCGCAGGCCTGTATGACAAAATCCACTTCTTCCTTCGAATCGGTTGCAAAACTGTTGAGTGCAACCACCGGCGTTAAGCCAAACTTTTTACAGTTTTCGATGTGTTTTTCCAGGTTTTCGAAGCCTTTTTGCACCAATTCGAGGTTGGGCGTGTTGTAATCGGCTTTTTTAGCGCCGCCATGATGCCGCAATGCGCGAATGGTGGCTACCAATACCATTGCATCGGGCGCCAACCCAGCGTACCCGCATTTGATGTCCATGAATTTTTCGGCACCTAAATCCGCGCCAAAACCCGCTTCCGTCACCACATAATCGGCCAAAGAAAGCGCCATTTTCGTGGCCAAAATCGTATTGGTACCCTGTGCAATGTTGGCAAACGGACCGCCATGGATGATTGCGCCATTGCCTTCCAAGGTCTGCACCAAATTGGGCTTAATCGCATCTTTCAACAACAGCGCCATGGCACCCTGGGCCTTCAAATCGCGGGCAAACACCGGTTTTTTATCAAACGTAAAGCCCACCAGGATGTTTCCGAGCCGCTGCTTGAGGTCGTCGATGCTTTGCGACATGCACAAAATGGCCATTACTTCCGATGCGGGGGTGATGTTAAAACCATCTTCCCGTGGCACGCCATTGCCCGTTCCGCCCAAACCGATCACGATCTTGCGCAATGCCCGATCGTTCATGTCCATCACCCGTTTCCACACAATGGTCCGCGGATCAATGTTCAGGTTGTTTGTTTTGCTCTGTATGTTGTTGTCTAACAAGGCCGAAAGCAAATTATTGGCCTTTTCAATGGCCGAAAAATCGCCTGTAAAATGCAAATTGATATCCTCCATCGGAATCACCTGTGCGTAACCGCCGCCCGCAGCGCCGCCCTTCATCCCAAAAACCGGCCCCAACGATGGCTCGCGTAAAGCCGCCATAGCGTGTTTCCCAATTTTATTCAATCCATCCGTCAATCCCACCGTCGTGGTGGTCTTCCCCTCCCCTGCCGGCGTGGGACTGATTGCACTCACCAGGATCAATTTACTTTTTTTGATCCGATCCGGATTCAACAAATGCAAAGGCAATTTGGCCTTGTACTTACCATAAAATTCCAGGTCATCTTCAGCAATTCCCAGTTTGGCAGCAATATTTTTAATGGGCTGAATAGCAGCCTTTTGCGCAATTTCTAAGTCGGAAAGAAACATTTTTTAGTGCGGAGTGAGGAGTGAGGAGTGAGGAGTGATGAGTGAGGAGTGATGAGTGAGGAGTGAGGAGTGAGGAGTGAGGAGTGAGGAGTGAGGAGTGAGGAGTGAGGAGTGAGGAGTGAGGAGTGAGGAGTGAGGAGTGAG
>CAIVGO010000230.1 GCA_903905445.1 uncultured Bacteroidota bacterium | reverse complement strand
GGCTCGGTTATACGTTCTGAACGGAGATGCTCCCGAGGAGGTGTTGCGTCCGGTGTTGTGGCTGCCGGTGCATCCATTTTGGCAGCGGGTTTTGCCGCTTTGGGAGCAGGTTCTTTGCCTGCTTTGCCACGGAATCCAGCAGTTTCTGGCGCTCTGGACTCAGCAGGCAGGGTTTTCATGTCGTCATATGTTCGGTCGGCCCGTTTTGCTGGTTCACGGTACATGGTTACTACCACTTCTTCCAGGTTGCCAGATGATTCGAGCACAATATCCAGCACCTTTTCTTTGCTTGCTTCGACCTGCACGGCGGTAATTCGTTTGGTCGTAAAACCAGTGTAGGAGCATTCTATCTCGTAAGTACCAGGTGGCAGTTCCAGGTAATACTGACCGTCTACATCCGAAATCGTCCCCTTTGAGCCATCGTGCAATTTTACGGTTGCACCAATCAGTTTTTCGCCTTTTTCATCGGTAACGGTGCCCCGAATACCGGTTTTTGCAAATAAAAAGGCCATGGATAAAAGGATCGATAAAGTGATCCCGATTGTCAAACGCAGTAATTGTTTCATCGTTGGAGTATTTTTTTAAGTGCTAAAGTGGCCAAGGGATGCTCCAGGCCAATTAAAATACACAACACATTTTAAAAAAATTAAAAACGCCGTACAAATTTTGCCCAGCGCCATAGGAAGGACCTGGTTTTAGATACCCTTAAATACGGAATCTGCCGGGCCCCAAATTGTCTGCGTACCCGCTCAATGGCCTTAACCATACTGCCCGCGAAGTCAAAAACGGATAATTTTAACACCGCATGGGTGTATTGAATGGCCTCCCAAGCCAGCAACACACCTGCGCCCGATTGCCGCAAAGCCGGATCATCGCCCGCCATAATGTAATAGGCCGATTGTCGATCCCAAACTAAATAGGCCACCCCATGTACCACACCACTTTCGCGATCTTTGGCAAAAAAAATCGCGCGTTGCCCGCGCGCTGCGAGCGCCTGATCTAGTTTTGATAAAAATTCAAAGGTAAAAGGCGGTTTTTTACCCTGCCGGGCATAACTCAGGTTGTGTACCCGATAAAATTCGGCCAAATCATCGTCGGTGCTTACTTCCAGGATTTCGCGCGCTTTGGGTATTTTCTGATTTCGATAATCGGGGGCAATCTTATTCCAGCAATAAGCCAGGTCTGTTACATTCAATATATATGAATAGCGGGTTGTTTGCTGGTATTTCCGCCAAAAAAGCGGCAACCAATTCGTTGCCTGGTAATTGAAATCTTGCTCAAAAGCGGCTAAATAGGGAAATTGATCGAGCAGCGCTTCTAACAGGCTGTTTTCCTTCACCGAATTGCGGTAGGGCGGAATCAAATACGGCCCCATGAGTCGACCCAATACCGGCATCGCCACGTAAGGAAACCCCCATTTCTTTTTTAAAAAATAAGGCCAAGCGGCTACAATTTTGCCCCCTTTTTCAACCAAAGCCACTTCCCATTGGCCGTCTTCACATACCGCGTCCAGGTAAAAAGCGTGCATGTACACCGGAAGATCGGGTACGGTTTCGCAGAATTGGCGGTATTTCGACTTTAACTTGCGTGGCATGGCGATTAGATTACTTTGAAAAACGCACCCGAGGATCTGCCCAGGCGTACAGGATATCGGCGATTAGATTGCCAATGATCGACACCGTTGCGGCCAGCATTACAATCACAAAAAGCATAGGGTAATCGGCATTGTGTATGGCATCCATGGTTTTGGAGCCAATGCCGTAAAAATTAAACAGGCGTTCTATTACAATCGAGCCGGTAAAAATGGTCGGAAACAAACTCGAAAATACCGTAATAATTGGAAACAAGGCATTCCGGAATGCATGGTGCCAGTACACCGTTTCTTCATCCGCTCCTTTGGCCCGCGCCGTACGAATATAATCCTGACAGATCACCTCCAGGATGCCGCCCCGCATTTGAAGGGCCAGGATAGCGATGGCATGCATGGAAATGGTCAAAATTGGCAGCAAAATCACGGGTAAATTATCTAGTAACCAAATAACCGCATACGTTCCACTGCCCTGCAATGGCGTAATACTAAACCGACGAATGGCCGGAAATACCGCAGCATCCGACACAAACAAGCCGGTCAGCAGGGTGCCCAATACAAAAACGGGCATGGAATAAAGAAACAACAGGAACCTACTTGCCCACTTGTCACTCAACCGACCTTCCTGGCGCCCCATAAAAACACCAAGGGGAATTGCGACCAAATAAGCCAGTAAAATCGCAAGGATACTCACCATCATGGTCGACCATAAGGCGGGTTTTAATTCCTGCCAAACCGGTAAATCCATAGAGCGGGTAAGGCCCAAATCGCCCGTCACAAACCCACTTAGCCAATGATGGTATTGATTCTGCAACCCGTACCAGTAAAAGGCGGGTATCCACAATTTTTCCGGATACTGCACGTGCAAAACCTGGGTATGCGCCCGGCGCAATTGCGCAATATGTGTTTGAATTTGGGGTAGTTGCAATGCGTTTTGTTCCATGCGGGCAAATACGCGTTCAAGGGTATCTACACGGAATTGGGCACTCAGTTTTGCGACTTCCTGGTTGAGCGGGCGTTTTTGCACCAAACTGTCGGGCAAATTTTTAATGCCCGCAATGGCATCCCAAATGGTTTTTTCAAGATCTATCTGCGCGTTCCAATTCCCCGTTTGGGCGGTCAGTTGGCACAGTTTTTCGCGTCGACTCAAAGGCAATACGCGGTATAAGGTGTCTGGAAACGCAGAGGAGGTAATGGAAAAATAGAAGGCAGGCATCAACAAATGCTGCTTTTGGGCTTCGGCAAGGATGCTATTTAGTTGGCCCCGATAATTGCCATCCTGTTGCCCTCCTTCCGAATACTCCAGTTTTGCGTCGCGGGGGGCGCATTGACTCAACCAAAAGGTGAGCAAAGAGACCATAAAAATGGTTGGTATGGCCAGTAAAACCCTGCGTAATAAATAAGATAGCATGCGATATTGTCGGTTGACCGCTCAAAGTTGAGCAAAATTTTCCAACAATTTTACAAGAATGGATTGTCCTCCATTTCGTGGCGGATGGTGGTAGACGGGCCATGCCCAGCATATACCAAGGTTTCACCGGGCAAGGTAAATAATTGATTTCGAATGCTTTCCAACAACAAATCATGGTTGCCGCCGGGCAAATCCGTGCGCCCAATGCTCTCATAAAACAGCACATCTCCCGCCAAAACAAAGGCATCTTCTTTGCAATAAAACGATAAACTGGCCGGTGAATGGCCTGGGGTGAACAGCACCTCCAGGCGGGTATTGCCAAATTCAATCGTTGTGCCAGGTTCAATATAGTAGCCCGGCATCGGCGAAACTTCTACGTTGGGGATACCGTAATTGCGACAAACCTCCGGGTATCGTTCCAGAAGCGGTTGTTCATCGCGGTGTATCCCCAACGCCAGTTTCCAGGTATGCGCCACAAAAGCATTGCCAAATACATGATCGAGGTGACAATGCGTGTTGATCAGCCGAACAGGTTCGAGGCCCTGTTTTTTGATAAACGTTTGCAGGGCGTCTTTTTCTTTCCATTCATAACAGCCCGGATCAAAAATGGCACAAGCACCACTTTCGTCGTACACCACATAGGTGTTTTCGGCAAATGGATTGAATGTAAATACTTGAACCTGTGTCATATATAGTTAATGCTAAGTGGTTATGAAAATGGCTGGATTATAATCCATTGAAAATCAATTTTTTATCCATCCATCCTTCAAATCCACTTTAATCCTGGTTTTGATTATTTCGCAAAAGCCTGCTCCACAATGGATTGTTGCTCCAACTCATGTTGTTTCGGGAAGCCGGTTGCAGGCGATGATGCTGCCAGTCGGCTTACGCATTTCCATTCGTATTCCGAGTGGTTCAGGGCGATGTAGCCCCACGCTCCCATGTTGCGCGGCTCTTCCTGTACCCAGGTCAACTTGGCTTTTTCGTACTTTTTGAGCAGGTTTTCGAATTGTGTTTTTGGGAACGGATAAATTTGTTCCAAACGCACAATCGCCACATCTTTCCGGTTTTCATCCTGTTGGTGTTTCAGCAAATCGTAATACACTTTGCCGCTGCACACCAATACTTTTTTCACTTTTTTAGCGTCCACACTCGTATCGTCCAGCAATTCCTGGAACCGGGTGCCTGTTTCAATTTCGCTGATCAATCCGAGGCTAAACGGCGGACGCAGCGTGGATTTTGGCGAGAACACGATCAAAGGTTTGCGGAACGGACGCGCAAGCTGACGGCGCAACAAGTGGAAATAGTTGGAAGCCGAGGTAACATTGGCAATGGTCACGTTATTTTCGGCGCAACCTTGCAGAAAACGCTCCATACGCGCGCTCGAGTGTTCTGGTCCCTGGCCTTCATAACCGTGGGGCAGCAACATCACCAGGCCACTCATGCGCTGCCATTTGGCCTCGCCTGCAAAGATAAACTGGTCAATGATTGTACCTGCGCCATTGACAAAATCGCCAAACTGGGCTTCCCACAATACCAGGGCATCGGGAGATGATAAGGAATAGCCGTATTCAAAGCCCAGCACTGCATATTCGCTCAAAAGCGAGTTGTAAATGTAAAATTTGCCCTGTTTGTCGCTCAAACCATCCAAACGGTTCACTTCGCGGTTGGTATTGGCATCAAAAATACAAGCGTGGCGGTGGCTGAAAGTGCCGCGTTTTACGTCCTGACCGCTCATGCGCACATTGCGACCTTCCATCAAAAGGGTGCTGTATGCGAGTAATTCGCCCAGAGCCCAGTCGATTTTACCCGTTGCCACCAATTGTTTTTTCGCCTCATTGATCTTTGCAATCTGTTGCAGCGGCGTAAAATCGGCCGGGAAAGAAAGCAAGTGTTCAATGGCTTTGTCGATCACTGCACGCGACACACCCGTTGATGGGCTTTCCTGAAAGGCAGCATCGTCGGTGGTTTTTTTCAGTGCTTTCCAGGCCAATTCAGGTTCCTGGTAGGTATAAGGCAACGGATGCTGGCGCACATCATCAAGCCGTGCCTGCAGGTCGGCTTTAAAATGGGCCTCCATATCCTTGGCCAGTTTTTCATCTACATCGCCGCGCGCAACCAATACGCTGTTGTACAAAGCGCGTGGATCGGGGTGTTTTTCAATGATTTTCCACAGCGCGGGCTGGGTAAACCGCGGTTCATCGCTTTCGTTGTGTCCGTTGCGGCGATAACACACCATATCAATGAACACATCGGTTTTAAACTTCTGGCGGAACTCAGCGGCCAGTTCAACGGCAAAAACCACCGCTTCCGGGTCGTCGCCATTCACGTGGAATACCGGCGCTTGCACCACTTCGGCCACGCTGGTACAATAGGTGCCGGAGCGCGCATCTTCCCAATCGGTGGTAAAACCAATTTGGTTGTTGATGACAAAATGCACGGTACCACCGGTGTTATAACCTGCCAGCGACATCATTTGGGTTACTTCATACACAATGCCTTGACCGGCAACCGCCGCATCGCCATGGATCAAAATGGGCAATACGCGGTCGAATTTGCTACCATATAGGATGTCCAACTTCGCCCGACAGAAACCTTCTACAACCGGATTGACGGCTTCGAGGTGACTGGGGTTGGGCAGCAATTTTACATAAAGGCTTTTGCCGTTGGCAGCCGTAACCTGGGAAGAATAGCCCTGGTGGTATTTCACATCGCCCGAACCAAAACTCTGATCGGGAATGGATTTATTTTCAAATGCGCTGAAAATCTGCTCGTAGGTTTTGCCTACAATATTGCACAACACGTTCAAACGGCCGCGGTGCGCCATGCCGATTACCACTTCTTCTACCGGAAATTCGGCTTCCGCAGCAGTATTGATAATAGCGTCGAGTGCCGGAATGGTTACCTCGCCCCCTTCCAGACCAAAACGTTTTTGTCCAACAAATTTGGTGGCCAAAAACTGTTCAAAACCCACAGCGCCATTCAATTTTTCCAGAATGCGCTTCTTTTTATCGATGCTAAAGCCGTAATCGGACGACAAACTGCGGCTTTCGATGCGTTCGCGCAACCATTGGCGGCGTTCTTTATCAAAAACGTGGGTGCTTTCGAAGCCGATATTGCCACAATAAAGGGCTTTCAATCGGTCGATGATGGCGCGCAACGTGGCGTTGGGCAAACCAATTTCAAAACCGGCCGCAAATGGGGTATCCAAATCCGCTTCCGTCAGGCCATAATCTACCAGATCAAGGCGCGGTTTGCGGTCGCGGCGGGGTTTGAGCGGATTGGTGGTAGAAAGCGTGTGTCCGCGATCCCGGTATCCGTGAATCAGGCCAATCACGCCAAATTCTTTACTCGTATTGATATTGCCAGTGGCTGCAGGTGCGGTGGCATTGCCATTGCCGTTGGCAGAGAGCATGGCAAAATCAAAACCCTTAAAAAATGCCTGCCAATCCTGCTCTACTGAGTTGGCATCTTGCAGCCAGGATTGGTACATTTGGTCGATATACTGCGGGTGTGCGTTGAAAACAGCTGAAAAATCTTTCATCCTAACGGAGGTGTATAAAATTCAAAATCAAGCAATTGCGTAAAAGCCTGCAAAGATAGGTCTTTCGCAAATGCCCTGCCCGAAAAAAGTGCGTAAAGTTAGCGTTAAACGACTGAAAATATATAGAAAACTATATACAAAACAATGTAGAAAATAAAAATGTCTTTCATTTTTTCTTTTTACAGAAAGAATCTTACCTTTGCCGCCCGAATTGAAAGTCGCAAACAGTAAACTGTTGAGTTTCAAGGAATTTATTTTTTAAACGAATCAACGATTCAGTAATTATATGGCACATCATAAGTCGGCCCTCAAGCGCATCCGTCAAACCGAAAAGCGTCGTTTGCAAAACCGCTACTACAAAAAGACAGCGCGTACCGCAATCAAAAATTTGCGCGACCTGAAAGATAAAGCGGAAGCAGAAACCTTTCTTCCTAAGGTTATCAGCATGATCGACCGTTTGGCAAAACGCGGCAACATCCACCGCAATAAAGCATCCAACCTGAAAAGCGGTTTGATGCGCCACGTCAACACCCTGGGCGCTACCGCCTAAGTTGCTTGAAGTCGTCGCAGTAGGCCCCGTGCCCCCTGCAGGAAGTGTACTCCCATGCGTTGCGGGGTACACTTTTTTGTGTTTTTGATCGTATCTTGCCCTCCTCCACCACCACGCATAAAATCTGGCCCGCATGGCAACCAAATTTTACCCACTCACGGTCCGCGACCTGCGCCGGGAAACCCTCGATACCGTTTCCATCGCTTTTGAAGTGCCGGATGCTTTGGGCACGCTTTTTCAGTTTACCCAAGGGCAATACCTCACCCTGCGCACCCAAGTGGGGGGCGAAGAAGTACGGCGTTCTTATTCGATTTGCAGCGGCGTAACAGACCATGAATTGCGGGTTGCGGTAAAACAAATCCCGGACGGGGTGTTTAGCACCTACGCCAATACGCAATTAAAAGTAGGGGATGTATTGGACGTAATGCCGCCCCAGGGCCGTTTTTATACCGAATTAACGACCGATGAGGCCAAAACATACGTCGCTTTTGTATCCGGCAGCGGTATTACGCCGGTCATGAGTATTTTAAAAACGACCTTGGCCACTGCGCCCAAAAGTCGTTTTTTGCTGTTTTATGGCAACCGCGGTTTCGATCAGATCATTTTCCGGGAGCAGTTGGAAGCGCTCAAAAACCAATACCCCGATCGTTTGTCCGTACACCATGTGCTGAGTCGCGAATCACTGGGTAGTCCGCTGTTTTATGGCCGCATTGATGCTGAAAAATGCCAACAATACGCGCGCCTGCTGTTTGATCCCAAAACCGTAGACGCTTATTTCTTGTGTGGACCAGCCGATATGATTTTTACGGTAAAATCGACGTTGGAAAATATGGGCGCCGATGCGAAAGCCATTCATTTTGAACTATTTAACACAACCGGCGCACCCACGCAAACAACCCGTGTCAGCGCACAAGCCACCGATACTTTCGAAGCCGAAATCACCTTGATTCAGGATGGCGAATCGTTCAATTTCATCTTGCCTTCTGCGGGCAGCACCATTTTGGATGCAGCCATGCGCGCAGGCGCCGACTTGCCTTTTTCGTGCAAAGGCGGTGTGTGTAGCACTTGTAAAGCCAAAATATTGGAAGGCAGCGCGGCGATGGAATTGTGTTACGGCCTCGAACCCGACGAAGTAGCGGCCGGATATGTACTTACCTGCCAGGCACATCCGACTTCCAAAAAACTGGTGGTCAGTTTTGACGCATAAATGCAGCGACCGGGGTACCTTTGCAGGTGCAGTTGTTGTTTTCAATCAAACCACCCTCCTCCATGGCCTCCAGCCTTTTTAAAATCCGGCAACATGGCCGCTTCGGATTTATGAATGCCGAAGCAGAAATTGTGATCGAGCCGCAGTATTTAGCCGTGGGGGAATTCCAGCAGGGCTTCTGTCCCGTGCGTTTTAATGACCAATGGGTACTGATGGATACCCTCGGTCGCGTATACCTGAAAAAATTATACCGACAAATCATGCCCTTCGCGTACGAGCGCGCGCGGGTGCAGGTGGTGCAACGCTGGGGCTATTTGGATATGCGCGGCAACGAGGTCATTTCGGCACGTTTCGATGATGCGGGCGATTTTTCGGAAGGCTTGGCCTACGTGGGCATCCACAATTTTTATGGTTTTATTAATCCGGCGGGCGATTTGGTCCTACCGATGAAATACGAACAGGCCGGATCCTTCGTGGGCGGCCTTGCACCTGCGGGCAAACAGGGGAAATGCGGTTATATCGACCCTTCCGGCGCATTTGTTATTGACCCCGTTTGGGACACTTGCTCGGCTTTTCAAGGCTCCGTGGCTAAAGTAGAGCACCAATTTAAATGGGGCTTGATTGATCGAAGTGGCAAAGTGCTGCTGGAACCCCAGTTTTTAATTACCCGCGACCCGGAACAAGGCATTTTTTACGATGGCATGGCCTTGGTGGTACGCGATGATAAGTACGGGTTTGTAAATCATGTAGGCGCACTTGTGATCGAACCCACTTTCGATTTTGCGGGCAATTTTGCCGAAAACCTGGCTTTGGTAGAAATCAATGGCGCCTGCGGGTACATGGATAAAACCGGAAAATTGGTGATTACACCCCGGTTTGAAGACGCGGGCAGTTTTTCCGAAGGCTGGGCGCAAGTAAAAATCAATGGGCGTTGGGGTTATATTGACCCTTCTGGCGCGCTGGTGTTGCCGGCGGTGTATGAGGCCGCTTCGGCTTTTCGTGGAGGTTTGGCCTTGGTGGTAGTGGAGGGTTGCTGGGCGTATATTAATCGGGATGGGGTGGTGATTTGGAAAGAATAGATTTCCATCCGCGCTCGCGCGCGGTTCTACCGCGTGTGACGATCTATCGGGTTCTACCCGTTTTCCTGACCCAAAGGGACAGGTCCCCAATGATGGACACACGCGGTAGATCCGAGCGCAAGTGTTTTAACAAAAATTTGATTTGAAATATAACAGATCTTTGCGGGTATGAATACGATCACTAGCAAGGAACAGCATGAATTTCGCATAAAAATCCTGGCTTGGGCAGCCACGCAGCACCGTCCGATGCCCTGGAAAGGCGAGCGCGACCCGTACAAGATCTGGCTTTCTGAAATAATTTTGCAACAAACCCGGGTGGAGCAGGGCTTACCCTACTATGAACGTTTTGTGGCCCGTTATCCGACGATAGATTTGCTGGCTGCAGCACCGGAAGACGAATTGTTTAAAATGTGGGAAGGCCTGGGTTATTATTCGAGGGCCCGCAACCTGCATGCAACCGCCCAATACATTGCACAGGAACTCGGTGGACAATTTCCGGACACCTACGAAGCCATTCGGGCCTTAAAAGGGGTGGGCGACTATACGGCTGCGGCAATTGCGTCTTTTGCCTATGGATTGCCTTATGCGGTGTTGGATGGAAATGTGTACCGGGTGTTGGCGCGCTATTTTGGGATTGACACCCCGAGTGATTCCAACGAAGGAAAAAAAACGTTTGGTAACCTGGCGCAAGCCGTGTTGGCACCGGAACAAGCGGGCGTATTCAATCAGGCCATGATGGATTTTGGCGCGACCCATTGTACGCCGGCACTTCCTAAATGTGCGGCTTGTATGCTCCAATCTACTTGTGCGGGATATGCACAAAACAAAGTACTGCAATTGCCGGTAAAAGGCAAAAAACAACCCAAACGGGGGCGTTACTTTATTTATGTGGTGTTTGAACTGGACACAGACACCTTGGTGCGCAAACGCAGTGAAAAAGACATTTGGAAAAACCTGTATGAGTTTCCATTGATAGAATTGGCGGAAAATCCGACCGATGAAGACCAGATAAAAGCCGCCATTTTAGCGCAGTTTTTTCCGGAAGGTTTACCAAAAGATGTTTTTTTACCCATTATTTCAAAAAAATATCAACAAACCTTGACGCACCAGCTTGTGTCGACATGGTTTTGTACCTTATATTTGCCCATCGACTACCGCGCGCGGCTGCTGTCTAACCCTCTAATAAGCGGTTTTCAGCAAGTTCATCGTGCACAATTGACCGAAACAATGGCCGTACCACGGGTGATTGCCTGGTTTTTATCAGAAAAGCCCTCAGTGTTAAGCCTCTTTTGAATGCATTTTAATCACTTTAATCGCTTCATTTTTTAAATCTTTTTAACCATGATTAACAAGGTAACTTTAATCGGTAACCTCGGCGGAGACCCAGAAGTCCGCCACCTCGAAAACGGCGCTATGGTAGCGCGCTTTTCCTTAGCCACCAATGAGAGCTACAAAGACAAAGACGGCAACTGGCAGAATTTGACGGAGTGGCACAATGTAGTTGTGTGGCGTGAATTGGCCGAAAGGGCCGAAAAACAGCTCAAAAAGGGCACGATGGTGTATGTTGAGGGTAAAATCTCCTACCGCAAGTACACGGGCCAGGACGGCCAGGAACGCAACCTGACCGATATTGTGGCCAACACATTTCGTACCCTGGAGCGTAAGGAAGGCGGTGCCAGCACCGAAAACCGGTTCCCGAGCGCCGAACCCGCAGGAATGCGTGCAGGCAACAGCCCGGTGACCATGCCTAGTACAGAAGGTACCGTAACCGTTGCGGAAGGCGATGACTTGCCTTTCTAGGTCAACTAAGTTACGCGACTAAATTAATTTGACTGATTCGGAGTTTGGTTTTGATTTTACCGCTGTTTTAAAAGCAGTTGGTCGGACAAAGCTGAACTCCGAACTTATTTTTAGAACTTTGCCCGGCTGGCTTTTGTGGCCAATTTCACTAACAAGCACCTTATGGGTTGGTTTGTACTTTGTTTTTTCCTGTACGCTTTTATAATTATTGCAGAAGAAGCCCTCGTTCGGCTGGCTCCGCACGAACTTGAATTGTTGTTGCTGGGCACTTCGGCAGCCGAAAAACGTGCGGCTAATTTGGCCCGGCGTATGCGTCCAACCCTTGCCGCGCTTTTGCTTGCCCGTGTTTTCCTGAAAATAACCATTACTGTTTTCCTCATTGCCTGGCTATTGCAAGCCGGTATGGTACACGAACTGTTGAACGAACGTGCCGCACAATTTGGTCTTTCCAACGACTTGTTTCGAGTGTTGGCAGGTTTGGGTTGGGCCTTGGTGCTGGGTTTTATCTTTTGGTTGTTGCATCGCTTGCGGTTTCAGGTATTGGTGCGCCAACATGCGGCCATGTGGCTCAAACGACTGTCGGGGTTCATCCTCATTTGGGTATGGATTTTTCGCCTTTTTTTGCGCAAAGAAAGTCCACCAGAACAAACCCTGGATGAGCGGGTAGAAAATAGCAGTGCGGTAGAAACGCCCAATCAGATGGGCGAAAAACGCGAACTGGAGTTGCTCAAAAGCATTGTACAATTTGGTGATACCACCGTAAAACAGGTGATGCAGCCGCGCTCCAAAGTAGTAGGGGTTGAATTTCGGACCAATTACGAGCAATTGTTACAGATCGTTAAAGCGGCGGAGTTTTCGCGTATTCCTGTTTATGACGAAGACCTTGACAACGTTACGGGCATTTTATACGTTAAAGATTTGATTGCACACCTCGACAAACCCGCAAGTTTCGAATGGCAGGCGCTTATTCGTACCAATTTGCTGATTGCACCCGAGTCGAAAGGCTGCAGTGAGTTGTTGCAGGAGTTCAAACTGGAAAAAATACACATGGCCATTGTGGTAGATGAATATGGTGGCTGTTCGGGCATTGTGACGATGGAAGATTTACTGGAAGAGGTAACGGGTGATATTCGCGACGAATTTGATGTGGAAAATGATGTGCGTTACCGCAAAATTGACGCACACAATTATCTTTTTGAAGGGCAAACCTTGCTCAATGACGTGTGCCGCATTGCGGGTTTGTCGCCCGGTGCTTTTGATGAAGTGCGCAACACAGCAGATACCCTTGCCGGACTGGCCCTGACGCTCAAGGGGGATATTCCGAGCGCAGGTACTGAAATCGTGTGGGAACAATATCAACTAACCATTATTGCGGCCAACAATCGCCGCATCGAGCAACTTAAATTGACCATACCTTAATCTTAAGATGCTGAAATTCTTGCGTTTAAAAACATTAGACCGGTATATTATTCAAAAATACCTGTCTACCTTTTTCTTTTCGATCCTGATTTTTACGCTGATTTCGGTAGCCATCGACTTTAGTGACAAAGTACAGAGTTTCATTGAGAAGCCCTGTACCCTGAAGAATATTGTAGTAGATTATTATTTTGGTTTTATCGGCTACATTACGAGTTTGTTGATGCCGATGTACACCTTGATTGCGGTGGTATTTTTCACCTCCCGGCTTGCGTTTAATGCGGAGATATTGGCCATTTTGAATGCGGGTGTGAGTTTTAACCGCATTTTGAAGCCCTATTTGATTGCGGGCAGCATCGTATTTATGTTGCACCTCGCGCTCAACCATTTCATCATACCGCACTTGAATAAATCGCGCTTGTGGTTTGAGCATACTTTTGTTTGGGTGGATCAGGATCGAGGCAAAACCTCCAATGTGCACTTATTATTGAGTAAAGACGTCAAAGTGTACATTCGAGGATACAATAAAGTGAATAAAACGGCCAACGGTTTGCGGTTGGAAAAATTTGTAGGCAACCGGGTATTGAGTATTCTGGAGGCGGAAAACGCCAATTTTAAAGCCGAACCCAACCAATGGCAGTTGACCAGTTATACCATCCGCACCTTCGATGGCATTAAGGAAAACCTGATACGCTCCACCAAGCCTTTGGATACTTTGATCAACTTGAATCCGCAAGACTTTGTATATTATCAAAATCAAAACCAGGAAATGACTACGCCGGAATTGCGCAATGCGATTTTTCGGGAGGCGGAGCGCGGGCAAGCCAATAAAAGTTATGAAATAGAGCTGCATCGCCGCACCGCGGATGCATTTACCAACATTATTTTGACCATCATTGGCCTGGCGGTGGCGGGTCGTAAAGTGCGCGGCGGCATGGGTCTGCATTTGGCGATTGCGATCGGAATTGGGGCGATTTTTATCCTTTTATCAAAATTTGCTGTCTCGTTCGCCAACAGTGGGTCAATGTCTGTCATGCTGGGTATGTGGGTTCCAAATATAATTTTTGGCATCGTTGCAATTTGGTTGGTTAGCCGTGCACAGAAATAAGCACATTGCGCGTTTCTTTGCCTAAAAAAAGATGCGTCAGAAGCTCGCTTATGGATTGATTGCAGTGATGCTGCTTTCCCTGTTTTTTGTAGCCTACCAGCAGTTCCAAAATGGTGCAAAACCGGCAGTCCCCCCCGTGGTAAAACCGACCGTACCACAGGTTGCCACCCCCGAATTCAATGCGGATTCGGCCTTTGCCTTTGTAGAAAAACAAGTAAAATTTGGTCCACGCGTGCCCAATACCGAAGCACACCGCAAATGCGCTGCCTGGTATGTTACGGAGTTTAAACGATTGGGACTCAACGTCATTGAGCAAAAATTCCAAGCAACCCACTATAAAGGCACGGTTTTTAATGCCAATAATATTATTGCGCAATACAAACCCGCCCTCCCTAAACGCATTTGTATTGCGGCACATTGGGACAGCCGTTTTATGGCGGATAGTGACGACCATGATCAGAATAAACCCATCGATGGGGCCGATGACGGCGCCAGCGGGGTGGGTGTGATGCTCGAACTCGCCCGTACCTTGTCGGTTCAGCCCTTGGATATCGGGGTAGATTTTGTTTGTTTTGACGTGGAAGACCAGGGCGACAACAAT
>CAIVGO010000229.1 GCA_903905445.1 uncultured Bacteroidota bacterium | reverse complement strand
CGGAGTAGCTCGGAGGTGCTGTGTGCACAACCAAATTATTTCCAAAGATTTTTGTACTTTTGCTCTTCAAGCAAGTCCTTAGTTGACTATGCACTTTAGGCAGGGACACTTTGTTGTTCCTGCCTATTTTTATTAGGCAAATTGCTTTTGTTAGAGATCAATCCTTGTGGATCAAAACATTCATCTTTTCGGTAAAGGGTATAGACTAAAACCAGGAGTTTTCGTTGTACTGCAACAGCCGCTTTCATTTTTATCCGCGTACTTTCAAACACTCGATCGTACAATGCCTTCAGCGAAGGATTGTGTTTTATGGTTGTAAGCGCTGGGAAGTGCAGGGCTCTACGGATGAATGAATTTCCTCTTTTTGATATCTTCGTTTTCCCGTTAATAGACGTTCCACTTTGATTTTCCACCACGTCATATCCTGCATAAGATACCAATTGCGCCTTGTTTTTGATTAAAGCAAATCCATTCGTTTCACCAATGATCGTAGCAGCAGTAATGATCCCAATGCCTTTAATGCTGCATATTTTCTCCACTTTACCTTTTAATTCAGGGTCAGAAGCAATCAATTTAGTAATCTCTTGCTCCACTTCCTCGATCTGCTTTTTCAAGAACGCTAATATTTTTTCAGCCCGTTTCATGCTACTCCCTTCTCCTTTGTAGGAATGTTTTTTAGCATGCAGGCGATTGTTTACGCTCGTCTTATCCATCAACAACTCTATACGTTCACGACATAAACGCTTCAATTTCAACATATTCTTGCCTGCAGGTGCCCATTCTGACACTTCACGCTCCAAAGACATCTGCGCTAAAATCTTGGCATCAATTCCATCTGTTTTAGTCTTGTAATCCAAACTTTTTGCAAAGGCCTTGGTCTTATTGGGCAGAACCACCGACACGCGAAAATTGATCTCCCGCAAAAAATAGGCAAGCGATTCATAATATACGCCGGTGGCTTCCATTAAAACATTTACTGGCAAATCAGCCTTTTGGTGCTTCTTGATCCATCCATGTAATTGGGCGAAGCCGCTGGCGTTATTGTCAAATTTACGGGTCGCGAGAATTCGGAATTTTTTGTCCGTTTGCTCGACCGCGAAACACACCGCAATCTTATCTTTAGATACGTCGATGCCAATGCTTTGTTTGAGAATGGTTGGTTTGCTCATGCTGAAAAATTTGTAAGTAGTTTACTGGAATCCGGCCAGTTGCCCCCTCGTCTTCACTCGTAAATTATTCTACCTTTGCCTACAAGTTGAGGCTGGTTTAAGTGCTGTTCAGACTCTTGGGAACCCCGAAGGCGAGGAATTACTCCGAGTGTACATGGTTGAAAAACCTGTTTAGGAACGGATACCGCTCGCCTCCCGTCCGGGCTCCAAAACTACTTAAAATCTTATTTCAATGAACTGGTGGCAAACATACGAGGTACGGAGATACACAGAGATTTTAAAAACTCCGTGAAACTCCGTACCTCCGAGCTTCTCCGTGGAGCCCCCTTCTCCGCGTAACTCCGTACCTCCAAGCTTCTCCGTGGAACCTCTTTTTTCTAATTTAATTGGATAACTCGCTCATACACCTTCCCGCCCGTAGACAACCGGTATAGATACACGCCAGGGCTCAAGTACCAGTCACTCGGCCGCAATTTAAAGGTATAACTGCCACGCCCTTTGTATTCATTCACCAGGGTGCGCAAACTATGGCCGGCGCTGTCCAGTATTTGCAAACGCAGCGGCCCATCGGCCAACATCGCATATTTTATTTCCGTAACACCCTGCTCGCTGATACTTGGGTTATGTCCGAGCAATACGGCTTTTTCGTTATCGCCCAACACCGGTGCAGCCGTGGGTACTAGTCCGCCAATAGTAGGATGTGCTTGCCCCATTACAAAATTGACCAAATTCGGGTCATTTCCCATCCAATCTTGCAACAAAGTAGCATAAACGGAGCGGAAATCGACACTAAACGATGGATCCGTGTAAGGATCGGGGTTACTTAAATCCTGGTAGGTGCCGGTAAATCCATTGCCAATACCGCCGCCAAACAGCATCATGGGCGTTCCAGAGCCGTGGTCGGTGCCGACGGAAGCGTTTTCGTAAATGGTACGCCCAAATTCGGAAAACGTCATGCCCAACACTTTTTGCTCCAGGCCGCTGTTGCCAAATGCGAGGTCGTCGAAAAATGCCTTAATGCCTGTTGCCAGCCTGTTTAACAAGATCGGATGTGCGTCCAATTGGTTTGCGTGGGTATCGAATCCACCGATTTCAACCATAAACACCCGGGTTCCGAGGTTTCCTTTGATCAGGCGGGCAACAATGGCCAATTGTTCGGCCAAATAATTGTCGGCAGGGTAGTCGATCTGGTTTTTTCCGCGGGTGTACGCCTCTTTAATCGTCGTGGCATACCGGAAAGCCGAGTTGGCGGTTTGGCGCAAAAAGGCAAGTTCCAGTTCGCGTGGGGTATTGCCCAGGTTGGCTGTATCGTACAATTGCCCGGTTTGGGCGATTTGATAAAATTCTTGTGGACTGCTCACGGCCAGGGCCATATTGGCTTGATCGGCCTTAAAAACGAGGTTCGATTGCACCCCGATTTGTAAAGCGGGCGGCACCGTTGGCGGTGCTTCCAAAAACGCCGCATATTCATTGTCGAGAAAACGGCCAATCCAACCGGTATTTTGCACCACATCGGCATCACTGCCCGAGGCTACAATATCATAGGAGCGAAAATGGCTGTAATTGGGTTCGGGATAACCCACGTTGTGAATCACCTTCATCATGCCATTATCCCAAAGCGGCTGCAAACTGCTGGTTCCCAAGGGCATACCATATTCATTGCTCAGCGCCCAAAGGTTATTGTCAGTAACACCGATGGTCGGACGGAGGTTGTAATAATTGGCATTTCCCCGTTCAATGATCGTGTTGAGGCCGTCGTTGCCACCATCCAGCCGGATCAAAACAATAATACGGTCCTGGTCGCCGCCACCCGCAAGGGCAGCCAACAAGGGGCTGGGTTGAAAAGCGCGCAAAGGAAGGTTTCCCAAAACGAGGCTTCCAGCACCCATTAATCCGGTTGCAGAAAGAAAATCGCGCCGTGACCAGCGTTTATGTTCGGCATGATGCGCTTCCCCGTGGGATAAAGCGGATCCAAAACGTTGTTTTTTTTGAGCCATTGTTGAAGATATAAATTGCAGCACCGAGGCACTGGAAGTAGACGATGAAATTAGGTTAACTGAAATTCTGGGAGCCGCACCAGGTAGTACAGGAGGTTCACAATTTGATAAGGTGCCTCGTTCCAATACAGGTTCCAACTGCCGTCGATGTAGTAATTTTCAGGTATGCCTGCTTTAAAATTGATGATGGCTGCCTGCAAATGCACTGGATCGAGGTTTTGACCCATAAAATAATCTACTAAAGCGCTCACAATCAGGGCCGGATCATTGCTGTCATTGGTCAGGCTTTGAGCCGTGGCGCGCAAGTTTTCCCGCAACGTTTCATCTTGCGTCAGTAAGTAGGCAACATTGCTGCTAAAACTCCAACGGGCCGTCAGGGTGCTTTCGTTGATCCATTTATGGTAACCCGGCCAACCTGCTACATTGGGCGGATTCAGAATTTCTTGCCCCAATTGATACGACCAATAGCCAATGGCATTCCACCACGAATCTGGAATCGCAGTCAACTGTTGTGCACCCGCCATTTTCAACAACGGAACCATCGATTCCAAGGGGTTTTTGATGCTTGCGTTCATTACACGGTCATCAAAAAAATGCTCGCTTTTAAACAAGGTTTTAAGCACGGGCAATAACTCCCAATTGCCGGTTTTGAATTGCGTGGCCAGGCCCTGCACAATGGCGGGATCGATGGTTTGATAGACGAAATTTTTATATATTTTGCCCGTGATAAAATTAGACACTTGTTCGGCACGTGCCGAAAAAATCAGGTTGTGGGCCGTTGTAAACGTATAATTATTGGTTTGCCCAAAAATGGTTTTAGGCGTATTATCGTGCATCGCCGGGTCGTAGTAGGGTGGGGTACAGGCGTACATATTGGCCTGCCAGCCCGTGAGCGCGCGCGCCAACTCTACAATATCGGCCTGCGTATAGCCATTGCTTTCGCCCATGGTAAACAACTCCATCAACTCGCGGGCATAGTTTTCATTGGGATTACCTGCAACGTTTTGATTGCCATTCAGGTATACCAACATCGCCGAGTTTTTACCCATTTCGCGGGCAAATACGCGGAAATTGCCAAATGCATGCGTATGAATCAGCGAAAAATAATCCCACAAATAGGCGTTACAACCCACCACATTGATGGAAGTAACAAAATGGTTGTGCCAGAAGAGCGCCATCTTTGCTTGTACGCCTTCCTGCAGCATATTATTGAACCATTGGCGGCGCAACAAATCGCGGTGGGTAAATACGGAATCGGGATTTGCTTCATAATCGGCCGAGGTGTAGCCCGCCCAGAACGGTGGGTCCGGTGCGCCCAAATCGGCCGCAGGATCTAATAAACTGTCTACCAATTCAGCGGGCGACATTTGCAAGCCTTGCTGAATTTGTGCATGAGTAGCCCCAAAACCCAGTCGACGGTACAAATGAGCAACCCGCCGTGCGTTCCAGGGCTTGGAAACAGAGGGCACGTAAGCATCCAGTGAACCGCTCAAAGTTGTGCCCAAAGGCGATGGAGCGACCCGCGCAAGCGAACCAATTTCAGGCATAAACCAACGTTTTCTTATCTGTTAAGGTATTGTACTACAAACCCATGCACCAAGGCGCAGGATTCCAAGGCAAGGTTAAGAAACATTTTTATTTTTTGAACAATAAAATGTTGTTTTGAAAGGAAAAAGTCAGTGTTGGAAATTAATCATTGGGTATTGGAACAATTTAAATAGGACGCTTTATCTTTCTGCCAAATTTCCTTTACCTTAAAAAAGTATGATTATGCGTTTTGGGACACAAGTATTGACTGTCATCTTTTCTGTTTGTTGCTTTTCCATGCTGCATGCACAGCTTACCTTGTTGGAGCAAGATTTCAACGACTGTGGTTTGCCCATTGGCTGGGAGGTAAATATTCAGGGAAACCAGAACGCCGTGTGGTATATTGGGGATGCTGTTCTAAACAATGATGATATCGGACAAAGCATGAACGGTTCGTGTTTTCTGTTTATCGACGATGATGCCAACGGCGACAATACCCCTGCTTTTACCCTCGATGTACTTTCTCCGGTATTTGATGCCCTGCCTTATCAAACCGTTACGTTTTCTGTCGATGTGCATTACCGCGATTACGGTCCGGCCAATGAATCATTTTCCGTGTTTTTGCTCGATGATACAACGGAGGTGTTGTTAAAACGGTTTGCGCAAGGCGGCTCCACAGGCGATACCATTAGTGATGTGGTGACGTTAAAATACGATTTGTCCTTTATCGTAAAGTCGAATAAAGCACGCCTTATTTTTAGATACGACGACGGCGGTAGTTTCGGCTGGTGGGCCGGTATCGATAATGTAAAAGTTGTGGCAAGTGGTGGTGGCACCAATTTGGTAGCCGAGGCCTTTAACAGTTGTGCAAAACCGGCTGATTGGTCCACGGAGATTGTTACCGGGGATGCTGATTGGCAATTCGGTATTAATACAAATACCAAAGCCGCAAACGGCAGTTCCATCGATGGTACTTGTTTTGCCTTTTTTGATGATGACATCCTGGGGGCTGCAGCGCCTTTTTCAACGGCCCGCTTGTACTCCCCTTGGGTAGATGGCACTCTTTTTGGCCGGTATTTTTTGGATATGGACTTTATTTTGCGCTATTATTCTGAAATCGTGACCGTTTTTGTGCAAAGTGAGGACGGTACAGAATACCAAGTAGCGCAATCGCAAAATGCCGATGTGGGTGGCCCCCTGTTCAATAATCCGGCGCATTTGTTGTTCGAAATTTCCCAGTTCCGCGCTAAAAAGATGCGGATCGTTTTTCAATATGAAGATGGCAATGACTATGCCTGGTGGACAGGCGTGGATAATGTGAAAATTGTTGGTTTGGGTGCAGCGAATGATTTGTGCAGCAACGCCAAGGAATTACAAAGCGGTGCCGATTGCGTTGTGGCTAATAATTTGACGGCGGTTATGGACGGTCCGAGTCCTGCTTGCGTGGATCGGTTGGTGGCCGGATTGTGGTATCAGTGGGAGGCTGATTTCACGGGTACTGCACAATTTACCAGCCAGGCCGATTTTAATGAAGTCGTCAATGTGTACACCGGCGATTGCACAAATCCGGTAGAAACTATTTGCAACAACAAGGATGAACACGGATTTACCAGCGAAACCAGCTACTTCCAGGCGCAAACCGGTACGCGTTACTGGATTCGTGTTGCTGGCCGCGATGGCAGTTTTGGCGTACCGAAAGGCAATTTATGCGTAAAAATTCAACAGGCAGGTACGCTTCCTGTCGCTCCAGCCAACGACGCCTGCGATCAGGCGACTAAGTTAGAAATTGACGGCGCTTGCATCACCGGAAATAACCGGCATGCACAAACTTCCGGGGCGATTCCATCCTTAAACTCCTTAGCACGGGCAGATGTTTGGTACCAGTTTGTAGCCCCAGCGGTTGCTCCGGCACCCAATCAGGCATATACCATATTAAGCAATGCGACTTTTTCGGATATCATTACTGTTTATAGCGGGGGCTGCGCCAATTTGAAAGAAATTGCCGGTAACCACCATGGCAGCAAACTGGATTTACCTGCATTGGCACCTGGACAAACCTATTTTATCCAGATCGCAGGTAATTTTGCTTCTGTAGAAGGTGATTTATGTCCTCAAATCGTAAAAACAACCCAAACGCCACCCGTTAACGACAATTGTTTGAATGCGCTTACGGTGCCTTTGGGTGGACAATGTATCGCGGCCAACAACCAGGATGCGCAGTTTTCCGGGTATATTCCGGCTTGTGTGCCTACTGTTGCGCGCGATGTTTGGTTCAAATTTATTGCCACCGGTGCTGGGGCGGTGCGCATCAATACCGGGGCCGATTTTGAACACGTATTGGCGGTTTGGCAGGGCAATTGCGACACCTTGCAACCCGTTTTTTGTCAAAAGAACCCTTTGCGTTGCGACGGCTTTACTTTGGTCGGTAATTTGAATGCAGGGGACACCTATTATATACAGGTAGCCTCCCTGGACGGTCCGTCGGGTGTTCAAACAGGTGATATTTGCCTTAAAATACTGGATGGCGCTACCCAGCCCGAGTTTGAGAAAATGAACTTAGTGGTAGAAGAGCAATGCAATAGCCTGACTACAGCAGCCATGAAAGTGCAAATTGGAGGCGGTATGGCACCATTTTCTGTGGAAGGGGTGCAAAATGGCCAAATCCTCAACAGTGGCGATCAATATATCGTGGTGGTAACAGATGCCCTGGGCTGTGTTCAATCGTTGGTGGGTGTGGTAGACAATTGCGCGACCAGTGGTTGTACTTTGGCAACCAGCGCCACAACCAGTGATTTACTTTGTTATGGCGAAAACAATGGGGGTATACAAACGAATGTTGCGGGCGGTACCCCACCATATACGTATACCTGGTCGAATGGTGCTACAACCGCCAGTTTGTTGAATATTTCTGCGGGCGTTTATACCGCTACCATTTCGGACGCGCTGGGCTGCGTCTCCTATTTGGCAGATACTTTGCTTAGTCCGACGCCCATAGTGGCCATTGCCACCGAAATTACCCAACCCACCATTGGCGAAAGCAATGGCTCCATTCAGTTGGACCTGGACGGTGGTGCAGGAGTTTATGGCGTATTTTGGCGTAGAAATGGCGTTCCGTATATCAGCGAAGAAGATTTGGTGAATGCGCCAGCGGGCAATTACACCCTGCAAGTAACCGATGCCAATGGATGTACGGCCTTGTTTAACTTCGAATTGAGCGAGGTAGTGGCTACCACCGATCCAGGCAGCGCTATTTTTGCTGAAATATTCCCGAACCCAGCCAAGGATAAAGCGACCTTGACCATCGCCTTGCCCCGACCTGCGGATGTGCAACTTGCCCTGGCTGATGCAAGCGGTAAAATGATCCAACAATGGACCGTTGGGAACGTAAGCGACCAAAATATCCCGTTGAATACCAAAGACTTACCGGCAGGCGTGTACCAGTTGAAAATTCAGGTTGGTACAGCGCAGTTGGCGCGTAAGTTAGTCGTGGTAAAATAACCTGGGTCATCCCGAATTTTGGTGAAAATCAAAATTCGGGATGACCCAGGTTGAGCGTTTGGTCTTTACAAGCGTACGCCCAGGTAGCCCACAAAGTTGCTGGAGTAGTTTTTGCCGCCTTCTGGAAAATTAGTTAAATCTCGCAGCGATTGATACATGCATACGCCTAGGACGAGCAATTTACCGATCTTTTTTTCCAACCCGATTTTAAGCCCGGGTTGCATCGTTTCTACCCAATTGGGTATTGCTTTGTACGGGCTGATGGACCCCGAATAGTATCGTGATGTACCGCCGTTTAAATCGGACGTGTATCCCCCGTATTCGGTAATGCCTTTTTTGTACCACCCGCATTGTACACCCCCTAAAATGGAAAAGTTGGCGGGTAAATGCCGTATTACTGTAATGCCGAGGTTATAACCAGCCATGCGCAGGAGCGTTGTAGTATCAACGGATTGTATGCGCACGCCATCTGTTTCGTATTTATTATCAGTAATAACAGTGATGCTGGGTGTACTAAATTGCTGGTACCAGATTTCAGGGCGAATGGCCCAACGGCTTCCTACGTTAAATTGATACGAAAGTCCAAGGTTCACAATCGGCTTGATCCCTACAGATTCAATTCGGGTCTTGTGCGTTGGCTCCAGGTCGAACCCCAGGTTAAATTGTATTTTTTGCTGGAAAATTTTTGACCAGCGTATTTTTCGACTGCCCAATTCCGACTGCTGGATGGTATCACTGGGTGCGGTTTCAATGGCCAAAAGTGAAAATGGCAAAACACTGAAAAGCGTTATAATGCTGAAAATAAATATTTTATACATGGTGTGGGTTTTTTATTGGAACCAAATGGTGTTGCATTCAAAATTATCCTCATAGCTGGTCTGGCCGGAACCTCCCACGTACAAGTATTTTTGAAGTTTGATTTCTATGGGCCGGTCGGTACAGTCGGTTTGTTGTGCCTCCAAAATATCAAAACCAAAAGCAGCAAAAAAATTATCCGGGATGATAAGGGTTTGAAGTCCAGAGTATGCCACTTCTTCGCCCGTTGGATCGGTCAACCACATGTTGATATTACATTTCCCCTGAGAGTTTGTAACCAAAAAGGTACCGTTCGTAAAATCCTTAATACCCGATTTCGCAATATATCGCATGCCAAGAATCACAAAACCCAAAGTATAAGTCCCCCCAAGTTCGCGCTGTATGAAAACTTGCCAGGGGTGTTTTGGGGATGGTCCGGGCGGGATATTGTTCAAAACATCCCCCATTTGGAAGTTATTCGTATTAATATTGACCGTTGTTTTGTCCAGATAGAGTGAAAACCTGGTTGCTTCGGCCATTTCAATTTTTTCAAACTTAAGTTCAAAATGACAATAAGGCGTTGTCCGATGAAATGCCTGGTAGCTGGTCGCAATGGTATTTGGAGTAGAATCAGCCGCTACAAAAGGCGTATTCTGTTTTTTGAGCAACGCCTTCATGACCACACCATCGTTTTCCGTTTTAAAAACCGGGTCATATAAAGGAGTAAAGATCAAACCACAGCCATCTAAAGGGCCGGGTTGGGCATAAGCCCGAAATCCTAAAGGGCAAAATTCGGCACCGTTGGATTGGCGAATGGTTTCACTTTTTTCGCAACTTCCAAGCAGGAGCAGACAAAGCAAGGTAAAAGTTAGGTAATGTGGATGTTTTGTCATGTGTTATTGGGTTTGTATGGTGTAAAAAAAGGTAAGCATCAGTAATACAAGTACTTGTATGCTTTTTTTCCGATAAACTTCCCATTCAGGAATTGTTCTTCAAAATCCAGCAGTCCATTGGGCT
>CAIVGO010000228.1 GCA_903905445.1 uncultured Bacteroidota bacterium | reverse complement strand
GGTATTGAATGGATTGATTTTTCCCGTGTATATCCGTCCAGTGCACAGGCAGTTGCGCACCGGCTACTTCAAGGGTAGCCTCTGTTTGGTCGGCATTCCAGATATAATCGAGTGCTTTCCAGGTATTGGCGGTTTTAATCAACAAACGCGTTTCGATGATCTGGCGCCCAAGTTCGGGATGCTGGTTATCGTGGTGATAAAAAAAGTTTTTAATGATCACGGCGCCTGTCGGAAAATCAAAGGCATTTACAGCCTGATAACTGAGTTTGGTACCGGGCGGCAAATAAATAAAACGCGCCTTTTCGGCATAATCGGAAAAAAGCGGGGCATTTACCTCGTAAGGAAAAACCGTTTGTACCGGTGTTAAATTGGCCAACGGACCATCAAAAAAGCCGTATTCCGATAAATATTGCCGGGGTGCAAGGTCCGGACTCCCTACAAAACTGCTGAAAATACCCAGCAAACCAACAATACATACTCCAAGTTTGAGGTTAAATCGCATCGGTATTAGTTTTGATAAACACAATCAAATAAACGCACATCGCGGCTGATACCATGAAACTTTTTATCGGCCTTCAAATTGGCAAAAGAACCATTTTCATTTCGGTTTACACAGATTTGGTACGCAGGTTTCAGTCGGCCATCAGGCTGTAAAAATTCGGGTTTGGATATGCCATCGAACAGAATATGGGGCACGCGGCGACCAAATTTTAGCCAAAATAAAAATCCAAGTTTGTTTTTCCAGGTCGGCATGCGCTTGCCCATCGAATAGATATTGTCGTGGATATAAATTTTGGACGGGTAAGGATTATACAGACTGTCACGGATTGGGCGTTCGGTGATAAAATAACTGACAATCGCTGTAGAGACCGTTTTATTATCCCATATTTTATTTTCATAAATTTCTACATCGTTGGTTGCCAGCACCATAACGCCAGTCCCCGCCGGAACTTCCCCTACAATATTGCCTTTGGGTGCGAAATTTTGAAGGTTGTTGCGGGTAACCAGGTTTTTAAACACTTTTACGTGGCCTCCGCGTTTTTTAGGCAAATCGGGCAGGTCAAAAACCAAAATACCACCGGTATTATCGAACGCCTTGTTGTTCCATACCCAGGCATTGGTGGTGTTTTCAATTTCAATTCCAGCCACATTTTGCTTTGCAACACAATTCGTTACCCATACGGAATCCGACTGGCCCACATAGATACCCGCATCCGAAGCCCCAATGGCAGTACAGCCTTCAAAATGCACATTGCTGCATTGCACGGGATAAAGCGCATAGGCACCATTGCTGCTTTTTGGGCCGCCCGTCCAACGTGCAGTAATATTCTTAAACCAGAGCTGGGAAATGTTTTGTGTTTTAATTAAATCACCTTTGCTATTTTCGATCGTAAAATCTTCTAATATAATGTGATGCCCATTCGTAACCTTCAGTCCTTCAGCGCCTTGTTCCTGGTTTATAAACGACAATATGGTTTTGTCCTGACCCGCGCCGCGCAAGGTAATGTGGTTTTTCCCGTCGAGCGATAAGGTGCCCCGGAGGTAAATGGTATCGGCAGGAAGGGTGAGTGTATCCCCGTCTTCTGCCAGAATTAACTGGGTTTGCAGTTGTTTTTCGAGTTCCGCCTGCGCAAAAATGGCATGCGGAATCAAAAGCAGCATCAATCTAAAAAGGCGCATAGTTCAAGTTCTTGCCGCTAAGTTAGCGTCCTTGTTTTTATTATTTCAAACTTACTTTTGAGCTTTGCAAAGGGAGTACGGCAATTTTTTGTCCAATGATCTGTCCGATCCGCAGCCCTTCTTCACAATCCATGCGGTAATGCACGCCACCTACGATACGCGACAAGGCATTTTCGCGGGCCATTTCTGAAAAGCTGCGGAAACTGCGGGGCGTACTCACAAATTCATCGCGGTCCTGATGGGTACGATCTTCCAGCGTGTAATGGTCGCCAAAGAAATGGGCTAAAACAGTGGCTACAGCGGCACCAAAACAAGCATGTCCGGAAGGATAAGCCGGAAAAGCGGGGGTACCATGTAGGGGCAGCCAATTGGGGTCAATAATGCGTTGTATATAGGCTTGTGGCCGTTCCAGGTTGTACTGGTATTTGCTCGCCCAGCAATGAATGGCCACATCGCCCAGGGCCAGGCTTGTTTTAAGGTACACTTGAAGGGTGGTTTCAAAATCGGGGTTTGTTTTTTCAATCACCTGATTTACAATAGAAATCCAGCGTCCTGCGGGTGTGAGCGTGAAACCTTCCAGGTCATCACTCCAAAATTCGGCAATCCATTTATTTTCCTTGGAAAGTGTTTGGGAAACGCTGAACACCTCCATGGCTTCCGTGTAAAACGGGGAGCCGGGTTTTTCACTAAATGGCATGGGTGGCTGGCTTGGAACGGCCTGGAGGGGAACAATAAAGGTGCGCACCTTACCCCAATTGGGTAGCAAGGCATAAATGCGATCTGGTTCGGCAGATTGCCAGCAGCCTTTGCATTGGGGCGACTGGTATTGTCGATCATAGTTGTACAGGTATCCGTTGTGCCCAATGGAATCGGTCATGGAATATTGCCAAACTTGTTCGGCCACTGCTTTTCCATATTTTTCTGAATATGTAAAATATTCATTTTCATTTAATCGGAATTCGTTTTTATATAATTTCTCTAAACGATCAATTTGAGCCAGGGCGGTTTTTTCGGCATTAAAAAAGAATCGAGCAACAATATGGGCGTAACAGGCATTCAGGCTGGCGGGCAAGTTCAGGGTTTGATCTTCTGTAGGAAGCGCTGTTTTTTGAAACCCCGGTAAGTCTTTTTCCAGGGAACGACAACCCGGCAAAGCGGGCAACGCAGTTTCATACGCACTCAAAGCCACATAGGCAAACATGCGCGCGCTCACAGGGGGGCGATAGCCGGGGGTATTGCGTTCCAGTTCGAGCAAAAGATTGTTCCAACCCAGGCAGATTGCCCGCGCCTGATCTTCTGGGGTGGCTGGTTTATTCCAGCCAGTCGACTTACACTGGCAGCACAGCAAGCACAAAAGCAGCCAGGCCCCCGCTTTAAAAAGAAGCTTCCTGTTCATGTAGGGCATTGGAACGAATGAAATTATGTAGGCTATTCTTTAAAAACGTTGCAATGCATTAGGCCGCTGCCGGAAAATTGAGTCGGAAAGTGGTGCCTTTCCCTTGGGCCGAATCGACATCCAAGATGATTCGGTGAATTTTCATGATACTTTCTACCAGCGAAAGGCCAATGCCAGAACCGCGTACATGGATGTTTTCAGAACTGCGGTAAAAAGGTTGAAAAATGAGTTGCAAATCTTTCGCAGGAATACCCGGTCCTTGGTCGGTAATTTCAACGCGGTGATTGCCCGCTGCATTGAAAAAGATTTTTACCGACACGCGTTTGTCTGGAGAGAATTTGCAGCCATTGTCGAGCAGGTTCAAAAATGCCGAACGCAGGAGGGATTCATTGCCTTTAATGCATAGTTCCGCTTCCGTTTCGGGCACGCCTTCTACATCAAACACGATATGGTATTCGGGGTGCATGCGCAACAGCGATTCCCGGGTTTGCAGCATCAATTCGTCCAGGCGCACTTCTTCAAAGGGAATATTGGTATCTTCTGAGTAAACCCGGGCCAATTGCAGCAATTTTTCGGTGATTCCGCTCAAATCGCGCATGTCATCGAGCACCGAATGAAGCGTGCTGCGGTATTCTTCTTTGCTGCGTTCGGCTTTATCCAGCGATACTTCGAGTTGCGATATGATAATAGAAAGCGGGTTTTTTAGTTCATGGGAAACATTGGAAATGAAACTTTTTTGCATTTTAAAGGCAAACTGAATCCGGTCGAGCAGTCGGTTGAAGGTTTTTACCAATCGGGACAACTCGTCTTTTTGATTTTTCAGTTTTAGACGGGCACTTAAATCGGTAGGCAGGATGCGATCTACCTGGTCGACAATCCGCGAAACGGGCGACAAGGCTTGTGCGGCATAAAACCAGCCCCCGCAAGCAACAATACCAATGGCTATGAAAAAAGTGACCATGAGGATATTGCGCAGGTGGCCAATGTCCTCCGAGCTAAATACCGATTCGGCTAGGATGACGTATTCCTTTCCGCTTTTGCTGATATGGCGGAAGCCGATTATGTTTGATTTTCCTTGTTCAAAACGGTACTCATTCCCCGCTTTGATATTGCGTAAAGAGGCAGCGGAAAGCGGATTTGCATCGTGGTTAAAGGCAAATACTTTTTCGAGGCGATCGTTGTAGATGATGATATTTTCGCGAAACGGCAGCGTTACGCCCGATGGTTTTTCGTTTGGTTGGAGGGGTTTTAGGGTATTTTCGTCGTGCAGCACCATTTCGGCGGTCATCAGCGACTTCGAATGCAGGCTGTTGTAAAACTCGTTTTCGTTGATTTCACGGAATTTATAATAGATAAAATAGTGTGAAAAAAACAAAATTCCGGCTACCAGCAGGATGAATTGGAGGGTAAGTTTAGTCCGTATTTGCATGACCGCTTTATGCTTCCACTTTTAAGATGTAACCGTTTTTGAATTGGGTATGAATGAGTTTGACCTCAAATCCCTTTTCAATTTTTTTGCGGAGGAAGTTTACATATACCTCCACAATGTTGGTGCCAGTATCAAAATCGAGGTTCCAAACTTGTTCGGATATCTCGGATTTGGAAATTACGCGGCCCGGATTACGCAATAAATATTCCATCAAGGCAAACTCTTTGGGGGTAAGGGGAATCTTTTGGCCACTTCTAAAACACGTTTTTGTAGCCATATCCATTTCAATATCGGCAAATTTCAGATTTTGCTGGGGTTGATATTGGGTATTTGGGCGGCGGGCAAGCGCTTTAATCCGCATAAGTAATTCCCTGAATTCGAAAGGTTTTGTCAAATAATCGTCCGCTCCAGCTTCAAAACCAGCAACTTTGTCGTCTGTAAGTCCTAATGCGGTAAGTAAAAGTACCGGAGTATGATTACCTTTGTTCCGAATTTGTCTAACAAGGTCTACCCCGGTAATGCCTGGCAAAATAACATCGGAAACGATTACAGCATAATCATTGCGCGCGCACAACAATCCACCGGTAGTGCCATCATAGGCAAAATCGACCTCTATTTGGTGCTCTTCCAGCCCTTTTTTCAGGGTTTGCACCATTTTAGGCTCATCTTCAATCAGCAATACCTTCATTGTTTTCAATAATTGATGCAAAACTACCTTGAATTAAGGTTGAATTTGTAATTTTAAGCGCTTTTTAATCTGAATTTAAACGCTTCCTAATCCATTTTTGGCAAAATGGCCCGTCCTTTGCTGTTTCTCATGAATGTTTCACTAACTCAATTGTATCATGCGTATTGTAAAAAACTACTCCCTTTTAGCCTTCGCCCTGCTGTTGATGGGGATGGTTACCTGGTCTTGTAACACCAAAGACGACAATAACAACACGGTTGAACCGACCGACAAAAGCGTTGCGTCATACGACCACTCCGTTGTTTCGTCTTGGAACCAACTTTACCTGGAAATTGAGCGCTATGCTGCTGGTTACCGCCCCGGTCCTGCGCCGCGTTCTTTGGCCTACACAGGCCTTGCTGCCTACGAAGCTTGTATCACTGGAATGCCCGGTTATAATTCGGTAGCAGCCAGCTATCCGGGCCTTGATATCCCGAAGGTACAAACTGGCGCTGAATACCACTGGCCAACTGTAGTAAATACGACCACTGCGTATTTGCTGCGTCGTTTTTTTGCCTCTGTAAATCCCGATTTGTATGCAAAAATTGGTGCTTTGGAAAGCCAAAACAATGCATTTTATGCATCAGAAGCAACTGAAGAAGTGCTTAACCGTTCTAAAACATACGGTCAGGATGTCGCGACAGCGGTATGGAACTACTCCAAAACAGACGTAGTTGGCCATGATGCCTACCTCGATCCATTTAAAGATTACGACTGGAATACACACTATGATAGTCCTGGTGACTGGGTTCCTACAGATCCGGGTCCTGGAAAGCCGATGTTTGGCAACTGGGGCAAAGTGCGCACGTTTGCAATCAACGAAGCCGACAAACTGTGCCCTCCACCAATTCCTTACAGCGAAAACACCAATTCTGCCTTCTTTAACCAAGGTATGGAAGTGTACGCCAATACCGTAAATGCTACCTACGAAGGCGTTTGGATCGCTGAATTTTGGAGCGATGACTTGATTAACCTGACCTTCAGCCCCGGCCCACGTTGGTTGGCGATTGCAGATCAGGCTTACGTTCTGGATAAGTCGAACCTCGAAAAAGCCTTGTATTGCAATGTGAAAGTAGGGATGGCCTTGAATGATGCGGCCGTTTCTTGCTGGCACTCTAAATATTACTACAATGTTGAACGTCCAGAATCTTACATTCAACGTGTAATTGATCCAAACTGGGAGCCTTTGTTGTTCAATCCATTGACCAACCAGGCTGGTAACACCCCTTCTTTCCCTGCTTACCCATCTGGCCACTCTACCATGGGTGCTGCAGCAGCAGAAGTATTGACCGATGTATTTGGCATTCACTTCCCGATGACCGACAACTGCCATGCAAACCGCACCGACTTTGAAGGCAAACCACGTGCTTTCAATACGTTCTACGAAATGGCGGTTGAAAATGCATGGTCACGTGTTCCACTGGGTGTTCACTTCCGTATGGACTGCGAGCAAGGTGTAAACCTGGGCTACCGCTGCGGCCGTAAGGTGAACCAAATCAAATGGAAAAAGTAATTTTAAGTGCATTTTAATAGGCTTTTAAGCGTATTTTAAGCCGAAAGAGGCCATCCATTCGGATGGTCTCTTTTTCTTTACACCCAATATCAATTTAACACATGAAATATCCTTTTTTGTGCACCAGCGGAATTTTGATGGCTTTTTTTGCTTGTCAAGCGCCCGACCAACCCAAAGAACGCCTGTTGTATTACACCAATAGCAAGGCTGTTCTGCGGCGTTATTTTACCGTAAATGATAAAATTGAAGGGGAAATGACGGAATATTATGAAGATGGTAAAACGAAAATCATACGTCATTTTAAAAATGGATTGGAAGAAGGAACAAACCGACTGTTTTACCCCGATGGTAAATTAAAAGAAACCCAAACGTTCGTGGCTGGACTTCAGCAAGGAGGTGACACCTTATTTTATCCAACAGGCAAACCGCAATTTATCGTAACCTTTAAAGATGGTAAAAAAGACGGCTTATTGCAAAAATGGACGCCGGAAGGCAGTTTATTCTTTGAAGCCGTTTATGCCCAGGATTCTTTAAAAACAGTTACCACACAAATCAAACCCGCAGCGTTGAAACCTGCACTGTAATCGACAACACATGAAAAATCTCCTCGTTATATCGGCTATTTTAAGCACCTTTTCACTGTTCGGGCAGAACATTCCCGATACGACCCAGTCAAAAACCTTGAAACAGGTCATGATTGCCGCCCAAAAAAGCAACATCGAACGCCTGCCGGATGTCAAAGACGGTTATTTATGGTCGGGCAAAAAAAATGAGGTTATTAACGTGCAAGGCCTGGATGCTAACCTCACCGAACGGATACCGCGCCAGATTTTTGCCAAAGTACCGGGTGTTTTTGTGTACGATATGGACGGATCTGGCAACCAGATCAATATTTCTACCCGGGGCCTTGATCCGCACCGGGGCTGGGAATTTAATATTCGTGCCAATGGCGTCATCACCAACTCCGATATGTATGGCTATCCGGCCAGCCATTTTAGTGTGCCCATGGAAGCCATCGATCGCATAGAACTGGTGCGCGGCACCGGCGCCTTACAATATGGCGCACAATTTGGCGGCATGCTCAATTACGTGCTGCGCAAACCCGATAGCACCCGCGCCTTCGGATTAGAAACGGTAAATGCCGTGGGTTCGTACGGCGTTTTGAGTACGTACAATGCCATCAGCGGTAAAGTTGGCAAGTTCTCCTACTACGCTTATTACAATCGGCGCAATTCTGGCGGATACCGGGAGAACAACGACTCCAAATTTGATGCACAGGGCGTCGTGCTCAACTATGCAGTCAATCCTAAACTTAACTTGAACCTTACCCTCGGACGTTCTTATTACCAAATTCATCTTGCCGGCATGCTCAACGACAGCATGTTTAAGGAAAATCCAAGACAGGCTTCTCGATCCCGCAATTATTACAGCCCCGAAATTTATGTACCTTCTTTTACAGCAGACTGGAAACTTAGCCCGCATACACAGATTAAATGGACCATTTCGGGGGTATTTGGCACCCGCAACAGTGTAATGTTTGACAGACCTGTTACGACTATTGACAAAATTGACCCGGTTACCTTGCAATATGCCAATCGCCAAGTGGATATCGACAATTTTAACAGCAAAACGACCGAGCTTAGAATCCTGCACCAATACCCCTTGCTGAATCAGCAATCCAGTTTATCGGCCGGGGTGCAGTACATCAACAACGACCTGAACCGCCGGCAACAGGGCAAAGGCACCACCGGATCAGATTATGACTTAAGTTTGGTTACGCCAGGTTGGGGCCGCGATATGCACCTTAAAACACAAAACATCGCCCTTTTTGCCGAAAACAAGTTTCAATTGCGTCAAAACTGGTCTGTAACACCCGGCATTCGCGTAGAAAGCGGGGCATCCAAACTTACGGGCAAAATCAGCTATTACAATTCGGATAGTCTCGAAACAACCATCAACCACCGTTATCCTTTGCTGGGTATCAACAGCACGTATCAGTTGGGTGCTACCCAAAGCATCTATGCGGGCTGGTCGCAGGCCTACCGTCCAGTCATTTTTAAAGACATTATTCCGGGTTCTGTGTACGAATACACCGATAAAAACCTGAAAGATGCCTTTGGGTACAACTTCGAACTGGGTTATCGGGGAGCCTTTGGAAATTTGCGTTGGGACCTGGGTTTATTTGAACTGCGGTACAACAACCGTTTGGGCAGTATTGCGATGGAAGAAAATGGCGTGGTAACCATTTTCAGAACCAATATAGGCGATTCCCGCACCCGCGGCATCGAGGCGTTTGCTGAATATACCTGGTACATCGGGGAACACCTGCGCCTGAACCTGTTCAATTCAACGGCCTATTTTAATGCCGTTTATGTAAATGGCCAAATTCGATCCGGCAATGAAAACAAGCCCTTGGCAGGTAAAAAATTAGAAGGCGTACCCGACTGGATCATCCGAAACGGCTTGAATGTTCGGTATAAAAAACTGAGCGGATCGTTGCTGTACAATTACACCAGCGAAAATTTTGCTGATCCACTCAATACCGTCAAACCTTCTGCTTCCGGTTCCATTGGTTTGGTTCCTTCCTATAGTATTGTGGATTTGAATTTCACCTATACGGCTTCTGCGCGCTTGACGGTGCGGTTTAACATCAGCAACTTGTTGGACAGACAATACTATACCAAACGGCCTACGTTTTACCCTGGACCTGGAATTTGGCCTTCCGATGGTCGCAGTGTGAATGTGTCGGTTGGGATGCGGTTTTGATACCACAGATTATAATTACCGCAGATTATAATTACCACGGATTGCTCAGATTTACACAGATTTTAGATTACCACGGATTTTAGATTACCACGGATTGCTCAGATTCACACAGATTTTAAGAGGAGAAAATTAAAATCTGTGTTAATCTGTGTAATCCGTGGTAATATATGGAATCTGTGTTAATCTGTGTAATCCGTGGTAATATGTAGAATCTGTGTTAATCTGTGTAATCCGTGGT
>CAIVGO010000227.1 GCA_903905445.1 uncultured Bacteroidota bacterium | reverse complement strand
CGCCAAACGGGCAGCGTGGTATTCGACCGGGATGTATGGCGGGTTACCCTGGGTGCTCGGATTTAAACCAAGATTTAAATGGATTTGAAGGATGGATGGATAAAAATTGATTTTCAATGGATTAGAAGCCGTCTTTTTTCATAACCACTTTGCGTTGACTAAAAAAATCGGCTTTCCCCAACTGATACCAATTGCACAATTCCGTATCGTAGTAAAATGTTTCGATAAATTTAAAGCCCACTTTTTGCAGCACGCGGTTAGAGGCAGCATTGTCGACATGGGCTGCAGCATGGAGCACTTCCAGGTTTAATTGCTCAAATCCGTATTGAATGCAGGCTTGTGCGGTTTCCGTTGCAATGCCTTTGCCCCAAAATGCGCGTTTTAAACGGTAGCCTACATCATAATATCGGGAACCATCGGTGATGCGTTGCTCGTATTTCAAGCCCGACCAGCCGACCCATGCATTCGTCGCTTTATCAATTACCGCCCAGCGCCCGATGCCATTGGTTTCGTATTGCTGCCGCACGTGTTGTATAACTTCCAGCATGGTTTCAATGCTTTTTATTGGTTTATTGCCCAAATATTTATGCACTTCCGGGTCGGAGTCCATTTCGAACATGTCTTGCGCATCCGTGGCGAGGAGGTCGCGGAGCAGGAAGCGTTCTGTTTCTATATGTATTTTCATGGCGTTTTTATTTTGGCACATATTTGAATTTGCACTAACTTTGTACAAAAGTATCACTTTATAAAGATGACTTCACTTCAAAAAGTAGAACAATTTTTGTCCACGATGTCCACTGGAGAAAAAGCCCAAATTGCGCGTTGGGTGGAGAACGACCTAAGTTTTCAAACCCCCGGAATAGAGCGTACACCCAATGTGTGCGGTGGTAGCGCTTGTATTGTGCGCACAAGAATCCCCGTTTGGTTGTTGGTCGAAGCAAAACTTAGTGGTGCCAGCGAAGCCCAGTTGCTCCTTTCATTTCCCACGCTCAGAGCAGAGGATTTGACAAATGCATGGGCATATTACCGTGGCAATAAGGCAGAAATAGATGCTGAAATTTTCGAAAATGAATCCGTTTAAATATGGCACGGCTTTTTGGGGATGAAAACTTTGATGTACAGGCAATGACTTTACTTCAAAGTTTGGGCCATGATGTCTTGACGGCAAAAGACGCTGAAATGATTAACCAACGGATATCGGACCAAGACGTGCTGCATTTTGCCACCAATTAAGAGCGTGCTGTTTCCAGGTGTATAGTCAACGCAAAGTGGTTATAAAAAGAGTTGGATTCTAATCCTTCGAAAATCATTTTTTATCCATTCATCCTTCAAACCCATTTAAATTTGGGCATAAAATGCACTATTTGATATTCATTCTTGCCCTTTTGGCCCTTTTAACTGCTGCAAAATTCTTTACAAAATCTGCTGAGGTAATTGGAACATATTTCGGGCTGCCGACATTCGTAATTGGGGTGTTTATTGTCGGCATCGGCACCTCTTTACCCGAACTAATTGCGGGAATTATCGCGGTTAAAAATCAATCTTCTGAAATTCTATCAGGAAATATTATTGGTGCCAATATTTCAAATATTTTGCTCATTACGGGTTTGGCTGTTGTTGTAAACAGGAAAAATATTGTTTTAAATAGCGGTTATCTTTACATTGATCTGCATTTTTTAATTGGTAGTTTTTTGTGTTTTTACATCATTGCTTACGACGGGAACATTGGCATGATAGAATCCTTTTTTGGGATGTTGATGTTTATTGTGTACAGCATTTGCCTTATTAAAGGCGAAACAGCCACAACCGTCGACCAGCAAGCACGCACGAAAATGGCATTCCCATCTTTTTCTTGGCTTATTTTGGCCATTTCAGCAGTTGGGATCTATTTTGGCGCCAACTACACCATTGCTTCCTTGGAAACAATTGCGCTCAGTTTTTCTATTCCTAAATCGATTATTGCCCTGACGTTGTTATCACTCGGAACCACCCTTCCCGAACTGGCGGTCAACATCAGTGCAATCAAACAAGGGAAAGCAGAAATGGCGATCGGAAATGTTTTGGGTTCCAGTATCTTTAATACCTTGGTGATTCCAGCAGCTGCTTCGTTTTTTGGATTAATTATAGTGCCCGATAATTTAATTAAATTTTCGTTGCCTGTTATGGCTGCCTGTGGACTTTTGTTTTACCTACTGGCGCAAGACAAAAAAATATCCATTTGGGAAGGGCTTATGTTTATTTGTTTATACGGGTTATTCATCTTTAAAACCGCAACGGAGTAATTATCAAACGAAAGCCCCAAAATGCCAAAGAATTCCCGAAGGATCATGCAAAAAAAACTCCTTCCCCCAATCCTGTACGCGAATTGGCACCAGCCGCACATGTTCATATTTTGAAGGCAGGTCTAACGCCGAAATTTCCTGCCAATACTGGTCTACATCGTCTACTTCCAAAAAGATCATGGTGTTATCCACCCAATCCTGCACGTAAGCATCTTGTAAATAGAAGCCCAGTTCACCCGTTTTGAAATAGGATAAATTGTGGGAAATGACACTTTCTTCAAACCCGAGGTCTTGGTAAAAATGCCGGGATACTGCGAAGTTTTTTGCGCCTAGAAAGGCTCGGATGGAGGTTGCTTTGTGTTGCATGGTGTTGGTGTTTTCTTAGGAAACAACACTATTACCCTAATTGTTATTTATTTATTTAATTTTCTACCTATTCGCGGATAATATAGCTATATTTTGAGAGCAGGATGTCTTTTAGGTTATTTGGATATTGATAAGTGCCGTATAATATTATGTTATTTACATCTTTTACAAGCGATCGAGCAGGGTCTTTTTTATATTTGGGTAAAGTATACCGCTCGTAATGTTCTTTAAACAAAATAAATCTCTGAAAGACTATATATTTATCGTTGTTTTTTTTTATATTTTGAATCCAATCCAATTCTTCTTTCGTTGGACGGACTATTACAATAGATGTTTTTTCTGGAGGATTTTTCCGTATGTCATATTTTAAATCTAAACCAATTTCTAGTAAATGATTAAAAATTTTAGCAAACACGAGTAGCTCGCAAAAACAATCGCGGTTATATTGAGAAAGTGTGCCAAAACGCATTATTGCATCGGGCAACCCATAAAGAGGTATTGTATCAAACTGGGCCTGCAATATTTTGTATTCCGTGCTATCGGCAAGACAGGATTTGGGGTCGGGTTGTTGTGCATTCGCCAAGTAAAACGGAAAAAATACAAGAAAATAAAAAACAAAGCGTATCATAATGTGATTTTTTTAGAGTTCAGGATGGATTGCAATATTATGCAACCCATCCTGAATAGTTCTAATTTTAAATTTGATCACATGTAGCACCTGTACGTGAATTCAAATCATTTCGATCAGGAAGTTAATTTTACAGGCTCTAATCGAAAAAAGGGCTTTTTTACCGTCAAGGAATCCCACTACAACAACGCTAATAAATCTATTTATTTTTCTTGAAATTAAAAGTATACCCAAGACCAACTTGAAGATTTCGATTGAATTGCGAAACAGCAGTAGTTTTATTATTTTCATCGACATATTGGAGGTTTGTAATATTTTTCAATCCCAAATTGTAACTCACAAAACAAAAAATGTTTTTGTATTCCCCTTTAATTTTTCCGATTATTCCAAAATCTGACTGTTTTATGGTTTCAATTTTTTTTGTATTTACCCAATTACCTTTTTCATCTTTAATATCTTCATTTACTACTAAAGCGTAGTTAACTCCAAGCCCAATTGCGAAAAACCGATGCAGTTTATATTCTATTTGTGGAATTACATCGAGGTATGAATACCTACTTTCAGAGTTTGTTTGGTTGTTGTTATTACCAATCGCAAACCCTTTACGACTATACTGAAAATCAACTAAAAGCCTGAATTTTTCATTGAATTGATAACTTGGTGCGAGACTCAAAAAATAATCCCTTCTCGCAGTTGTAGAGAATGCTTCATAATTTGTAAACTTACAGTTTGACACATTGAGGCCCGATGCAACACTAATTCCAACTTGAGCATTGGAAGAAGTAAAAGCAAAGAAAATACAAGAAGCGATCAACAAAAATTGATTTTTCATTTCCATTATATTTAGGTGACAAGTTTAATTATTTAAAAAGCCTTCGGTCTTTACATTGCGTACAACTACCCTAACCACACATCGTTACAAGACATAAATATGATACAAATAAAACACTGCGGGTTGCCCAGATTGACACAGATTTAAAAAACGAATATTAAAATCTGTGTCAATCTGTGTAATCTGCGGTAAAACACCCGACCACAACATTTTTCGCGCAGATGCTACACAGATTTGTTTTCACAGACGCTACACAGATTTTTCTGCGTAACATCTGCGCTTTTTTTCTGTGTAAAATCTGCGCGAAACAAAAAAGTCGGCAATCTGCCGCGAACCCAACAAAGCCGCCCAATCCCTATTTCCCCGGCACCGGACAAGTACTAATTCCAAAAATCCGGTATAACGGACAAAAACTAACCAAACTGGTCAATAAAAAAATGCCCGCTACAGCAATTGCGATAATACCTACCGTGCCGGTTACCAAACCCGCGTAATAGGCGTACACTGCAACAGCCGCCACCAACAGGCGGATGATGCGATCGAGGTTACTCATGTTTTTTTGCATAACAATGGTATGTTTTAGGTGTGAATAGACTATCTAAACCGCTTCCTCCAGGCGGTGTACCAGCACGGTCGGCTCCATTTTAACCGCCGTTTTCATCGAATGGGTAATCAGGCAATTGCGTTCACTCATATCCAATACACGCAGCGCTTTTTCAACCAAAGCCTCATCAGCAACGGTTACCGTGGGTTGTAACACAATTTCGGTTACCTGAAACTTGCCATCCACTTTATCAACCACCCCGTTGGCTTCGCAGGTAAAAGTACGATATGCTAACTTAGAATTCTCTGCAATGGCCAAAAAAGTAGTCATTAAGCAACTACTGGCTGCAGCAACAAATAAATGCTCCGGCGACCAAATTCCCGGCATGCCTTTCGGGAAGTCGGGTGGTGTGGCGACTTCAATAGATTGTGGTAATTCGGGCGACCGCAGGATGCCTTTTCGGTCTTGTTCCCACTGAAGCGAAACGTTGTAACTGTGTTCGGCTGTCATGATTAAATTTGGTTAGGAAAATGATATAAAACAATGTTTTTTATTTCAATGGAAAGGCCCCAATACCGCCATCTAAGTTGCGCACGTCAAAGCCTTGTTGGTGCATGATGTTGCAGGCCTGCATGGAACGTGCGCCGCTGCGGCAATACACGAAATAGGTTTTGCCTTTATCCAACTCGGCTATTTTTTTGCGAAACGACAAAGACATATAGTCAATGTTGACTGCACCTGGTAATGCGCCACCCTGCACTTCTCCAGCGGTGCGTACATCCAGCAATACGGCGTTTTTATCCGATTTTAAGGCTGTTTTAAATGCTTTTCCAGCCTGGTTTTCGAATTTTGGTGCCGGATGACTGGTGTTATTTTCAGGCAGATTTGCGTTTGCTGTTCCGCCAAAGAGGTTTTTAATAAAATTGAGTAGTTGCATAACAAACGAGATGAGTCGGATTTTTAAAAATGGATGCATTCAAAATGTAGCCCAAAGGGCAATAAAAGTCAGGGTACAGGTATCAACCTGCACGTATCACGACCTTTTTGAGGTCAAATCAAGAAATGTACACTGACAGGCGCGATGCCCAACAGGCAAATCGCGGTTACACGCTATTCATGTTTGGCATGTTCCGATACTTCGGTAACGGTTTCAAACTTCCCGCTGTCCTTCAAGGCTTTAAAGCCGCCGCGCACTTCCACAATTTGGTCATAACCCCGCGCCCGTAAAATAGAGGTAAAAATCATGGACCGGTAACCGCCTGCGCAGTGAACAAATGCCGGTTGATCCTTGGGAATTTCGGACATCGCATCATTGATGAAATCGAGCGGGGTGTTTTTTACGCCTTCAATGTGTTCGGTTTCGTATTCGCCGGGTTTGCGTACATCAAAAATGAGCGCATGTTCTACCGCAGCCAGGTCATCGGCATTTACGCGTTGAATTTGGTCGGTTTCCATGCCCGCATCGATCCAGGTCTGTATGCCGCCTTCGAGAAAACCGATGCAGTAGTCGTAGCCCACACGTGCGAGGCGTTGTACCACTTCTGTTTCGCGACCAGCGTCGGTTACCAGCAAGATTTCCTGGCGCACATCGGGTATTAAAGCGCCTACCCATGGGGCAAATCCGCCATCAATCCCGATATTAATGCTATTTGGGATGAAGCCTTTGGCAAAATCTTCAGCATTGCGGGTATCGAGCACCAAAGCGCCGGTTTCGTTGGCTGCTGCTTCAAATGCACGGGGCGAAAGGGCCCGGGAGCCGCGTTCCATCACTTCGTCAATGGGGTCGTACCCTTTTTTATTCATGGCCACATTGAGTGGAAAGTATGACGGAGGTGGCAACAAACCCGTGGTTACTTCCTGCACAAATTCAGCCTTGGTCATATCCGCACGCAGCGCGTAATTCACCTGTTTTTGGTGTCCCAAACGATCAAAGGTCTCTTTCGACATGCTTTTTCCGCAAGCCGAACCAGCACCATGCGCGGGATACACGATAATATCGTCCGACAAAGGCATAATTTTATTGCGCAACGAATCGTATAGGGTTTCAGCGAGTTGCTCCTGGGTCATGTCTGCCGCTTTTTGCGCCAGATCAGGACGACCCACATCGCCAATAAACAGGGTGTCGCCCGAAAAAAGCGCTTTTTCGCGTCCATTTTCGTCTAACAACAGGTAACACGTGCTTTCCATGGTATGCCCGGGCGTATGCAGCACACGCAGGGTAACTTTTCCAATTTTAAATTCCTGACCATCGTGGGCAATAATTGCGTCAAAATCAGGTGCCGCAGTCGGACCGTACACGATGGGCGCGCCTGTTTTTTTGCTCAAATCGAGGTGCCCGCTTACGAAATCGGCGTGAAAATGGGTTTCCAGCACATATTTAATGGTGGTACCACTTTTTGCAGCGCGGTCCAAATAAGGGGCGGTTTCACGCAGCGGATCAATAACAACCGCTTCGCCTTCTGATTCGATGAAATAGGCACCCTGGGCGAGACAACCCGTATAAATTTGTTCGATGGTCATGACAGTTTTTTTTAAATCAACGTTTAGATGGCTTAATTGGAGGCTTCTTGCACTACGCGTTGCAATTCGGTAGAAGAGGCCATCCCTGATTTGCGCCAAACGGGTTCGCCGTTTTTAAACAAAACAAAAGTTGGGATAGAACGGATCTGGTAGCGCTCGGAAATTAGTTGATTTTTTTCCACATCAATTTTAAAAATGGTCACTTCGTCTCCCATTTGGGCCTTCAGATCTTCCAAAATGGGCTTCATGGCCTTACAGGGCGCACACCAATCGGCGTAAAAATCCACCAACACGGGTTTATCGGAATCAATCAATTCTGCGAATGTCATTATTTTCTTCTTTTTATTTGAAATAAAGTTCTCTTGCCAGGATGTATATGCCCATAGCGAGCACAAACCATCCGAATGCTTTTTTAAGTTTTTCGCCGTCTATGTTGCGGCTGAGTCGGTTCCCAATCAAAATACCCACAATCGCCAAACCCGTTACGCTGCCCAACAACGGCCAATCCATTTCCTGATGCCCCAAATCGCCCAAAAAGCCAAACAAGGACTTTGCTGCAATGATCAGCAGCGAGGTGCCAATCGCTTGTTTCATGGGCAAACCACTAAACAAAACTAACGCCGGAATGATCAAAAAACCGCCACCTGCGCCCACCAAACCGGTTAATGTCCCCACCACTAAACCTTCCAACAGAATCATAGGGTAATTGAATTTTTGCGGTACATCCGGCACTTGCCCCTTATTTTCCTCTTTTTTGCTCCGAATCATGGAAACAGAGGCAAATACCATCAAAACGGCAAACAATGTCATCAACAAAACCGCTTTGGTCACCTCCAGGCTACCAACGGAGCCAATCGAATTGGGGATCAGCGGCACCAGCCAGGCCCGGGTGGCATAGACCGCTGCAATAGACGGAATGCCAAAAATAAGGGCCGTGTGCAAGTTGACCATATTGTCGCGGTACTTGGGATAGGTGCCCACCAAACTGGTTGTACCTACAATAAACAGGGAGTACGCCGTCGCCAAAACCGGGTCTACCCCAAACAAATACACCAACACCGGCACGGTCAGGATAGAACCACCGCCTCCAATCAAACCTAACGAAATACCAATCAATGCCGAAGCGAGGTAACCAATAATCAACATAAGCGGGTTTTATTTAAAATGGTAGGACAAAGGTAGTAGTAGCCTGTTCGAAAATTGTGGTGCTTTTCAAACAGGTGGTGGTACTTTTTACCGATTCTGTCTTTTACAAGGCTATTTTTAAGCCGGACGCGTTTCAAAAATGGTAATTAGGTCGTCCAGTGCTACGTATTCCTGCACCAATTCGGTAGCGCGCGCGGCTTTCCAGGGGGTGCGAGTATTGATTTTTACCTCAATGGCATTGATGCGCAGGGCGGCCCCATAGGTATCCAATTTCGATTCAATGACGGGCACCTGGTAGCGTTCTATAAAATCCATGCAATACGCGTCGGATGCTACCAGCGGATGTCCGTCTTCGGAATTAGTGACTAAAATACCTGCAATGTCCGGGTGGGTAAGTCCTTGCTCTTCCGCTACTTTGATCACTTTTTTGAGCACTTCTGGCAATCGAATCGCATTACACACCAGCAGGATATTACTTTGGTTGCGCAAGTCGTAGGTTTCTACCAGCGAGCCGGTAACGATGCCTGCGATGCGATTTTCCATGTATTCGGGGTTGAATAACACCTTGCCGCGTACGGAAGCGCGAATTAATTCAAACAAGGGAAACATCATGGAGGCGTCGTACGGAATTACGCCGAGTAGCGGAATGCCCCAGGCATTGAGTACTTTGCCTACATAATGCCGTATTTTTTCTATTTTATCAGGTAAAACCTTGTTGACGATGACGCCTTCAACCCGCACGCCTTCCTGGTGAAACAAGGCGAGGCTCATGGCCATTTCATCGATGGTTTTGCCAATGCCGCCGCGTACGATGAGGATCACGCGCGCACCCGTCATACGCGCAACGGCCGCATTCGACAAGCCTACGATGCTGCCCACACCCGGATGTCCGGTGCCTTCCAATACGACCCAATCAAACAATTCGGGGGTAAAATGCTGTACGGCCTCCTGAATTTGGCGCCGGAACGGGTACTCCGACGGACTATCCCAATACGCCTGGGTGGCCCCATCGCCTAAAATAACCGGACTGTGGATGTGGGGTTCGAGCTTGAAATCGAGGGTTTTGGCAAACAACAGCGCGTCTTTATCGGCAACTAAATTATTCTCGAGGCTTACAAATTCTTGTCCAACGGGCTTGCAATAGCCTACGCGGTAACCCTGGTTGCGCAGCGCAGCACAAATACCGAGGGTAACGGTCGTTTTTCCGACATGTTGGTTGGTGGCGGCGATGTATATTTTGTGCTGCATCGATGGATTCTATAAATTTTGTTCGGATAATGAATGCGTGATAGACAGCTGCGAAAGGTAGATAGAAAATTGAATTTTTGAATTGATTTGATGGATGCGATCAGGAACCATAGAATTAATATGTTTTTTTGACATACTTATGATGCTATGATCATTGCGGTGGTAGGGACAAGTCTCGACAGAATTAATATGTTTTTTTGACATACTTATGATACTGTGACCATTGCGTTGGTAGGGACAAGTCTCGACTTGTCCCTACCTTGCGGCCCAAAAATAAACAAAACGATGAAATTACATTTTGTAATTATCTTGTTAACAGGGATTTGTGGCGTTATTCATGCGCAATCAGACACTACAGACCGTCAACTACCCGAAACCCTCATCCGGGAAAACCGAATTGAACTTCCATTTAATGCCCAAAGTCGCACGATTTCGTTGCTGACTCGTGCCCAGTTGAAGGCCATGCCGGTGCAAACGATTACCGAAGCCCTGCAAAGTGTATCGGGGTTGGATGTACGACAACGCGGGCCTTATGGCATGCAGGCCGATTTACATATTCGTGGGGGCGGATTTGATCAGGCCTTGGTGTTATTGAACGGGGTTCGGCTAAACGATCCCCAAACGGGCCATCATTTGCTCAATTTACCGATAGATTGGCAAGCGGTCGAGCAAATTGAGGTATTAAAAGGTCCGGGTGCACGGATTTTTGGTCAAAATGCATTTGCAGGCGCGGTGAACATCATTACCGCCGCACCTGCTGTCCGCAAATTAAGTGTAGGATTTACAGGTGGTGATTTCAGGTACCAAAATGCCCAATTGTATGCAGCAATTCCCATAAAAAACATGCGCCAGCACCTGGCTTTATCGGCTGCCCAATCAGACGGGTATCGCTACAACACAGATTTCAAAACCGCCAATGCATTTTACCAGGCACAGTGGAAGGCCCTGGGGGGCGATTGGGATGTGGTAGCCGATTACAACCAGCGGCAATTTGGGGCCAACGGGTTTTATGGCCGATTGGAATTTAAAGACCAATATGAGGAAATACAGACCAATTTAATCAGCGTTGGGTACCGACGGATCGCCAAAAACTGGGTGATCAAACCCCGCGTTTTTTGGCGACGCAACTACGATCATTATGTTTTTGTACGCAGTAATCCGGCCGCTTTTCAGAATTTTCACCTTAGTCAGGTTTTGAGCGCTGAGCTCAATACGCAGTGGAGTAATGTGTTGGGCGTTACGGGCATCGGGATTAATTCGGATTATACGGCCTTGTACAGCAACCGCTTGGGGCAACGTACACGCACCACGCAAAACGCCTTTGTGGAGCATCGTTTTTCGGCCTTTCGCGGGCGACTGGATATTACCCCTGGCATTGCGTTCAGCTATTTTTCAGATTTTGGTGCATTTGCCTACCCCGGCATTGATGTCGGATTTAAGTTATCGCAACGCTGGAAGGTGTATGCAAATGCCGGAGAGACCTGGCGGGTACCCACGTATACCGATTTGTACTATGAGGATGCAGGCAATAAAGGCAACCCCGATTTGAAACCCGAACGCGCATTATCCAGCGAAATTGGCATAAAATACCTGCAATCAGGCCTGCAATTAAATGCTGCGGTGTTTCAAAGAGTAAGCACCAACAGCATCGACTGGACCAAAGCCTTAGAAACGGATAAATGGGTAACCCAGAATTTTAACCATATTACCGTGCGCGGTGTGGATGTATCGTCAGAAATATACTTCCCGGCTTTCTACGCAGGCAATCCCTGGTTGACGCGCATCACCTTGGGTTATACCGGTTTAGATGCCGATTTGAATATAAAAGTGGCATTTTCAAAATATACGCTCAATCATTTGCGCCATCAAATTACGGCGGGGTTGGAGCACCGACTCACCCGCCGCCTGCATCACAGTGTGCGCATGCGCTTGTGTGAGCGCTATCAAATCAGCGATAGCAAAGAATTTTATTCGGTGGTGGACAATAAGATTTTTTATACAGGAAAACGATTGACCCTTTTTGCCGAAGCCACCAACCTTTTGAATGCCCAATATGGCGAAATTCGGTATGCAGAAACGCAGACATTATATATGCCGGGGCGTTGGTTCCGGTTGGGGGCACAGCTGCGGTTATTATAATGTTTTAGGTAGGGACAAGTCGTGACTTGTCCCTACAAATATCGGCATGGCATGACTTGGCGTTACAAATATCGACAAGTCACGACTTGTCGCTACGCGTTCGCGGCATACGCGTGTTTGAATATATTTTCAACAAACCATTCGAAGGAAGTCGGGGTGGTTGTTTCTGCATTGCGTAAGCCATGCGATAACTGTCCAATGTTAATGCCTTCATACATGCCAACATACGCATCGGATACACTTTCCGAAATGCCATATTGCATCAATCCGGCCTTTTGATCGGCATAGCTGAATTCAACATAGGGCAATTCAGGCTTTCCGATGGCGGCGCCAATGATTTGGGTAACTTCAATTTGTGTATAGTTGCGATCGCCCAACAAATCGAGGTGGGATTTACCTTCAAATGGGAGGTTCAACAGTTTTTCGGTCGCGACTTTGGCAATATCCTGGCTTGCGATCATGGGCATTTCAACATCCACTTTTATTGCCGAACCGTTAATGCCCATGTTTTTAATCAAACCAATGGAATTGAAGGTGTTTTCCATAAAATAGGTTGGGCGCAGGTTTAAAACGTTCACGCCTTCGAGCGCATTGAGGCGTTTTTCCTGCCGTGCCACACCGGCAATGATGCCCGTTTTTTCTTCTGTATGTGCGCCTTGTGAGCTGATAAACAGTACATTCTTTACTCCGCTTGCTTTAATGGCTACAATTTGTGCCTCCCCAAGCGTATCTTGGTAGGCTGCAACATCCGCAACATCCATTTGAGTCGAAATGATCAGGAGTACCGCCTCAGCGCCTTCAAAGGCGCGGGTAAGGAATTCCGAATCGGCTGCATCGCCGATCCATGCTTCTGCGCCTTTTTCTACCAGGGGTTGGAGTTTGTCGGCGTGACGTGCAATCGCACGAACTTTTTGGCCAGCAGCAAGCAGGGCCTCGGTTGTTTTGCTGCCGACGTTACCGGAAGCGCCAATAATTGCAATCATGTTGTAAAAATGTTTGAGTGAATAATTTGAGTTGATACATACTAGTAGGTATGTATTGGGGCAAAAAAAATCAGTTTTTGAGGGTTTGGGTATATTCAATCAATTGTTGAATTGACATTTCGAATGCTACATGGCTTTGCATGGCTTTACCGATGCTAAAAGCACCTTGAATTGCGGCCAGGATAAAGAAGGCGGTTTGGGTTGGATTCATGTCCCGGCGAAAAACGCCCGCCATTTGCCCGTTTTTTAATCCCGTTTCAATGGATTGCTGCATTGTGTTGGTAATTCGGCGGATACGCAAGGCAAAACCTTCATCAATGGGCGACATTTCCTGCATCAGGTTATTGAGGGTACAACCGTATTTTACACTTTCGTGATCCATAAAATGGAAGTATTTTTGGAGGGTTTCGGTTAAAATCACCTCAAAATGCTCCGTTGCATGCTCAAAGGCCTTCCAGATGCTGGTGTAACTGGGTAAAATGATCTCATCGACAATGGCGTATCCCAAATCATTTTTAGTTGGAAAATAATGATAAAACGCGCCTTTGGTAATGCCCAGCTCCGCCACCACCTTATCGGTGCGGGTGCCTTGAAAGCCAAAACGATGTACGGCTTTATAATTTTCCTGCAATATGCGTGCACGGGTATCTTCCATGATGGCACAAAGGTACATACTATTTGGTATGTTGCAAATTTATTTATCCATAAAGTTCAAAATGTACCTGGCTCCGATCATATTGTAGGGTAAGCAGCAAGTTTTGCACCGTTTCATCAATCATGCGCGCCCAGCCACAAATATAAAAATCGACATCGGGACGGGTTTGCGCGTATTGTTCCAGGTAAATTTGGTGTACATAGCCCTGGTATCCAGCCCAATCGGGTTGCCGAGACAGCGCTACATCATACTTAAAACGGGGCATAGACTGTGCCAAGGCCTCAAACTCGGACCGGTACAAGATGCCCGATGCTTCCCGGGTGCCAAAAATCAGGTGGATATTGCGGTAGGATTTACCAGATTGCTGCAAATCGAGCAGCATGCTTCTGAATGGCGCAACGCCCGTGCCGGTACAAATAAATACAAGGTCTTGCGCAATGGTTTCCGGCAAAACAAAAGCGCCATCCGGGCCTTTAAACCGGAGTGCGCTGCCGGGTTTTACTACATCAAATAGATATTGGGTTGCTGCGCCTTGCGGATTGCGCACAATACAAAACTCCAACACCTTTGTGCCATCGGGGGCATTGGCGATGGAATAACTGCGCCAACGCTGCAAACGCTTGTCGCCAATGGGCAGGTCCATCGTAACAAATTGTCCTGCCTGAAAATCGATTTTTTCCGGCACTTCTACCCAGAATCGGCGCACATTGGGCGCTTCTTCTGCAATTTTTTGCACAATACCCTCGTACCAAGTAATCGGCATAATTTCAAATACGTTTTATCAATGCATTTGAAACAACCGTGCAAGCAATCAGTTCTAAAACAGTACTATATTTAAATCAATACCAGCCTATTGCGGCGGCAAACCACACACCACGGGCGTCAGCTGCGTGATTTCTCCGGTCGTGAAGCAACGCGATTTTACCACAAAACGCAAACCCAGCGGAATTTCCAGGGAAAAACTAGCGCCCCGCCCTTTGGTCACATCTATTAATAATTGGGTGTGTTTCCAAACCTCAAATTGATCGGCCGACATATAAAACGGGCAGTCATACATCACGCCCAGCAACACGTCCTGGTCGCCGATCATAAATTCGCCAGCAGTAAAACACATGGGCGCCGAACCATCGCAACATCCACCACTTTGATGAAACATCAGCGGACCATGTTGGGTGCGCAATTGGTCAATAACTGCTTTGGCGGCATCGGTAGCGGTAACACGTTCGAGCATGCGGGTCGTATTTAAAATGGGCAGGCAATCTGGAACCTTGATATACCTGCCCCTAAGGAGAAATGTGCTGCCGGGTCGGGTAGCCGGCAGCGTTTAAATTTTAGCAGGCTTTAGAAGAAGCCCAACGGACTTTTGCTGTAAGAAATCAGCATATTTTTGGTTTGGCGGTAGTGGCCAAGCATCATTTTGTGGTTTTCGCGACCAATGCCCGATTTTTTGTACCCGCCAAATGGCGCATGTGCTGGATAGTTGTGGTAGCAGTTGACCCACACACGGCCCGCCTGAATGGCACGTGCCATCTGGTACGCCTGGTGCATATCGCGGGTCCAAACGCCAGCGCCGAGACCATATAAGGTATCGTTGGCAATGGCGAGGGCTTCTGCTTCATCCTTGAAGGTGGTCACACATACCACCGGTCCGAAAATTTCTTCCTGGAATACGCGCATTTTGTTGTTGCCTTTCAAAATGGTTGGCTCAATGTAGTAGCCGCCTTCGAGGCCTTCATTGTAGGCTGCTTTACCACCGCACAGCACTTCAGCACCTTCTTCGATGCCAATTTGGATGTAGTTGAGGATTTTCTCGTACTGGTCGTTGGATGCTTGCGCGCCCATCATGGTGTTTGGATCGAGCGGGTGGCCCAATTTTACTTTTTTGGTGCGTTCAATCACGCGGGCAATAAAGGCATCATAAATGCTTTCGTCTACCAGCAGGCGAGAAGGGCAGGTGCATACCTCTCCCTGGTTGAGGGCAAACATGACCGCACCTTCGAGGCACTTATCGAAAAAGTCATCATCGGCATCCATGATGCTTTTGAAAAATATATTCGGTGATTTGCCACCCAATTCGAGGGTAACCGGAATGATGTTTTGCGATGCGTACTGCATGATTAGGCGGCCGGTGGTGGTTTCGCCGGTAAAAGCAATTTTCGCAATACGTGGGCTGGAGGCAAGCGGTTTGCCCGCTTCAATACCAAAACCATTTACTATATTGAGTACACCGGCAGGCAAAATATGCTCGATCAACTCCATAAACACCATAATACCTACAGGCGTTTGTTCAGCAGGTTTGAGTACCACACAGTTACCCGCAGCCAAAGCGGGCGCTACTTTCCAGGAAGCCATCAGCAAGGGGAAATTCCATGGAATAATCTGACCAACCACACCCAATGGTTCAGGAATATTCACACAAACCGTGGTGGCATCCAGTTCGGCAGCCGAACCTTCTTCCGCGCGAATAACACCGGCAAAATAGCGGAAATGGTCGATGGCAAGCGGCAAGTCGGCAGCACGGGTTTCGCGCAGCGGTTTGCCATTGTCCCAGGTTTCAGCACGGGCCAAAACTTCCAGGTTTTGCTCCATCACATCCGCAATTTTGAGCAAAAGGTTGCTGCGTTCGGTGGCAGAAGTGTGGTTCCAATGTGGCGCAGCGGCGTGGGCAGCATCAAGCGCGAGTTCAATGTCTTCCGCCGTCGAGCGTGCAACTTTGGTAAATACCTGTCCATCCACCGGCGATACATTTTCAAAATATTCGCCCCGAACCGGCGCGACCCATTTGCCGCCAATGAAGTTATCGTATTGGTCTTTGAAGCGCGGCACCTGCAAGATGGCGCTGTCAGAATTGAGTACTTCTGCCATTGTTAATAGTTTTAAAATGAAATTATTGTTTTTTATCAGCCCCCGAACAGTAATAAAAAAGCGCGAATGCTTGATAGGGCAAAATTATTGATGGATATCCAGGCGGTATAGTCCAATCCTTCCATTTAATAACACGATCCTGTCAAAATGCGGCTCTGTCTATATATTTGTACATTCTATACGGTATCTTTGTCGACACACAAGGCGATGATTGTCGCGTTATTACTTAATCAGAATATTATTTTGATTTGAACATGCTAACACAAGCCCATTATGATCGCCGTCGTTTAGAGACGCATGTGGAGAATCGGACGGTTTATACGCTTCAAAATGCGGAATTGAACGTGTATGAAACGCATTTGTATGCCGAGCAAGTCGAGCTGGCCTTTGGCAATCCGGTGCTTGCAAGTATGTTGCGGGGCAAAAAAGTGATGCATTTACGCAACAACAGTTTTGATTTTTTCCCGGGCGAATCGGTGGTATTGCCGCCAGGTGAACTGATGCGCATTGATTTTCCGGAAGCGCGCCTTGATAATCCGACCCAATGCCTGGCCCTAACTTTGGCCAATGAAAAAATAGACCATGTGGTAGATTACCTCAACGATCAATACCCACGGCTGGAAGAAAACCGGGAATGGGCATTTACCGATTACAACTTCCACTTTACCAACGATTTGGCGGTGAACCAGATCATCGCGCGGATGATTTTTTTGTTTACCGAAAACCACCCGTCTAAAGATTTATTTGCCGATTTTATGCTCAAGGAACTCATCATCCGATTGATGCAAACAGAGGCACGGCATTTATTAATCGATCAGTCAGAAAAACACCTGCATCAGTCGCGCTTGGCCTTTGTGATTCAATTTATCCGGGAAAATTTACTGGACCCACTGACCATTGAGCAATTGAGTAAAAAGGCGTGCATGAGTCAAACGCACTTTTTCCGATGTTTCAAGAACGAACTGGGGATCTCACCCATCGATTTTATCAACGACGAGCGCATCAAATTAGCTAAAACACTGCTGCGGAATCCAACCAAAACCATCCATGATGTTTGTTATGAAAGTGGGTTTAATAATATTTCCTACTTTAATAAGGTGTTCAAACGTGCCACACTGCGGACGCCTTCCGAATACCGACAAGGGCTAGGGTAAAGCGCACACAAATTTAATATCATATAGGCGTAGCCAATTTGTACTAATTCGGCATTTTTTAAGACCATCTTTGAAATAATGGTTGGGTTATTGATATATTCGCACATAATTTATGTTGCTGGCACAAATAGCCTGTAATTGGGCAGTTTGAAGTCAACAAGGCTCTTTTATCACAAGCATATCTCGTCATGGCATCACTGAATCCACTACAAGGCAACCTTGGCCAGCGCCGCGCCGCACACCTGTTGCGGCGTACCAGCTTCCGCTACACTAAAACAAAAGTTGATCAACTCGCCACCATGAGTGCAACGGATGCGGTAGCCAGCTTGCTCTCGTTTGCAGCCCCACAACTCAACCAACCCATTTATGACAATACGGCCACGCCAACGGTAGAATCCACCACCTGGATCAACCCACCCGGACTGCCGTTGCCCGATCAGGATTTTCGGTTACAGTATCGGGTTACAGCGTGGTGGCTCAATGAGGCCCTGCATGAACCAGGCATCGGATATAAAATGATCTTTTTTTACCACCAATACCTGGCGGTAACGAATCTCACCATCGACAATGTGAAGTTTTTTGATTACCTGAGTCTGCTCCGATGGGGCGCTTTGGGCAATTTCAAAAAATTAGCCACTAAAATGATCATCGACAACACCATGTTGCGGTATCTGAGCAATAACCTGAATTCCAAGACCAACCCGAACGAAAATTTCGCGCGCGAGTTTCTGGAACTGTTTACCATCGGAAAAGGTCCGCAAGCAGGTCCTGGTGATTATACCAACTATACCGAAGATGATGTGATTCAGGCAGCAAAAGTGCTCACGGGCTTCCAAACACGCACCCAGCGCGACCAGGTAGACCCCGAAACCAGCATCCCGCGCGGTACCGTTACGTTTTCCCGCCACGATACAAGCAATAAAACGTTTAGCCCCCGTTTTCAAAATAAAGTCATCACCGGCGCTACGACTTCGGCTGCTTTCTGGACTGAAATCAACGCGTTTGTAGACATGGTGTTCAACCAGGACGAAACTGCCCGCAACTGGTGCCGCCGCATTTATCGATATTTCGTACATCCGAACATCACCCCCGAAATTGAGAATGAAATCATCGTGCCATTGGCCAATCAACTGAAAAGCGGTGGGTATGAAGTGTTGCCTGTGTTGCAAAAACTGCTCGCCAGCCAGCATTTTTACGATGCAGATGACTCGGATAATGCCAATGAAATCATAGGAGGCATCATCAAGTCCCCCCTGGAACTTTCGTTGCAGGCCCTGTCCTTCTTCAATGTAACCATCCCCAATCCGGTTACCCAAAACAATGACCATTATATTACCTTCTGGACCAGCGGCGTGAGTGAACGTATGTTGGGCTATGCCAATATGGTCCTGTTTTACCCCCCAGATGTAGCCGGTTATCCCGCTTACCATCAACAACCTGATTATAACCGGCAGTGGTTCAACTCGAGTTCTATTATTGCCCGCTATAAATTGCCCCAAATGTTGTTGACAGGCAAAAGGGTACTTGGTTCTTCACCCAATTCCTCTATTGGTATCAAACTAAATATCGCACCTTGGGTAAAAAACAGCGGCGTAATTAGTGATCCTTCCGACCCATTTGTATTGGTGCATGAATTGATTTCGTACCTCTTGCCCGAACAAATTGATACAGATCGTTTTGATTATTTCTATTTTAAAATATTCCTCGACGATTTGCCCCCTGCGGATTGGACCTACGAATGGCAAAACTATTTGAGTACCAACAATGAAACAGAGGTAAAAATTGCGCTCGAACGCCTGATTTACCACATTATGTATTCACCTGAATATCAAACGTTTTAAGCAGTGGAAACAACCGGCCCAAGCTGGCATTGAACATTCAAAAAGTTTCCAATTAAAAAAACTTACAAACGCAACATGAAACGTCGCAATTTTCTCAAAATATTACCGCCGCTGGGCGTTACTCCTTTCGCCGTCAATGGATTTTCCTTGCGGCCTTTTGCCAACAGCCGCATGGCCAGTGTCCTCGCATCCTGTGAGGGCGTCACCGACCGCAGCCTGATCCTGATTCAACTCAAGGGCGGCAACGACGGCATGAATATGCTCATTCCGGTGCCGCACTACGATAAATACGCACAAATTCGCCCAAGCATCCGCATTGCCGAAAATGCCTTGATTCAACTGGATTCTACGTTGCCTGGCAACAAACAAGTCGGTTTGCATCCGGTTATGACAGGTGTTAAAGACTTATACGACCGTGGTTATGCCGCAGTGGTACAAGCGGTTGGCTATACCAGCATGAACCAGTCGCACTTTAAAGGTACCGATCTGTGGTTGTCGGGCGGAGACAGTAGTTTGGCCAAAAACAGCCTTACTTCTGGCTGGATGGGCCGCGCATTACAGGCTTTTTACCCCGATGTATATGGCGCACCCACGGCCGAAATGCCCGATCCGTTGGGTATTCAAATCGGTGACCCCAATACTTCGTTGGGCTTCCATACCGAAACCCAGCACCAAAATGCCATCAATTTGAGCGGACAGGATCCTGCGGGCTTTTACTCTTTGGTGCAAACCATCGGTGGCGCGCCGGTTGCCAATGTACCGGATACCGACCATGGCCACGAATTGGCTTATATCATGGGCGTTGAACAAGGCATCAACTTGTATTCGCAACGCATTACCCAGGTTTTTAACGCCGGAACCAATGCCAAATCTTACCCAAACAACTCTTTTGCCAACCAACTCAAAACGGTTGCCCGCATGATTCGCGGTGGTTGCAAAACCAAAATTTTCCTTTGCCAGTTGGGCGGTTTTGATTTGCATAATGCACAAACAGATACCGTAGATACAGCGGTGGGCAGCCACGCAAATTTGCTGAAAACGCTGTCGGACGCCCTGAAGGCCTTCTTTGATGATATGGATGCGATGGGCCTCAGCGAGCGCGCCATGGCTTGTACTTTCTCTGAGTTTGGCCGTTGCGCCGCCGAAAATGGCACGGTCGGCACCGACCACGGTACGTTGTCGCCCATGCTGGTGTTTGGCAAAGGTGTGCGCCCGCGTGTACACGGCGATAATGTGGACTTGAACAACCTCACCAACGATAACCAGGTGAAAAATATGCAGTTCGACTACCGCCAGGTATTCGGTACACTGCTGCAAGATTGGTTGGGCGCCAATCCGTTTGTCATGGAAGAGGCGCTAATCACCGATTTTACAAAATTATTTATGGTAGAAAAAGCCTTTACCGTAAGCCCGGATTGTTACATCGGCGGCCGACCCATTGTTCAGGACCAGTTCCGGCCCGCTGCTAAAATGGCGCTTTCACCCAATCCAACCGGGCACCATGTGGAAGTTACCTACGAAAGCGATTACCCCTTCAATGCGCGCCTGAGTATCCACAGCATGGGCGGCAATATGGTGGTATCCAATCCCGAAACAGTGTTTAAAGGCACCAATATTTTCTACTACGACTTAAATGCCGTGCCCGCGGGTATGTATTTTGTTCGGCTGGAAGACCAATCTACCGGCAAAGCAGAAGTGGCCAAACTTAGCGTGGTGCGTTAAAAGCGTCGTCGATAATACGCCAGGCTGCATCGTACACGGCAGCACTACAAGCGAGCAATTCTTTTTTATCAATAAAGTCGAGCCCGGCGGAGAAGTCACATACTTTTCCGCCGGCTTCTTTTACGAGCACCGCGCCACCGGCTACGTCCCAGGAACTGAGGCCGTATTCGAAAAAGACATCCAGGCGTCCGCAAGCCACATTGGCCAAGTCGAGGGCTGCAGAACCCATGCGCCGCAAACCTCGGCCTTGTTCCATAAAGGTGCGCAAGGCATTAAACCAGGCATCGGCATGCGCAAAATTGTGGTACGGGAAGCCGGTGCCCACGAGCGCTTGCCGCATATTGGCCCGCTGACTCACCCGAATTGCCTTTCCATCGCACCACGCGCCACCGTTTTTCCAGGCATAAAACAGTTCATTGTTGGGTACATGGTGAACAATGCCCAACACCAAATCGTCGCCTTGTTGGAGACCTACACTGATTGAAAAGTGGGGAACGCCGTATAAAAAATTGGTGGTGCCGTCCAATGGGTCAATGATCCATTTCAATTCGGCATCTTCTTGGGCAACCGTGTCTTCTTCGGTGATAAACGCCGCTTCCGGTAGTAATTTATGCAAACTTTCCACCAACATTTCCTCCGCCGTACGGTCTACATAACTCACCAGGCCATTGAGAAATTTTTCCTCAATTTGTCCGGCATCTACTTTGCCAAATTCTTGGGAAATGAAGTGGGCTGTATTGCGCACTGCCGCATTGGCATCGAGGGTGAGCTGTTCTAAACGAGCGTCAAACATATTGAAAATCAGGGGTTTATTTAAATTCTGGAAATAAAGACAACATCCCGCTTTCGGTTGCCGGACAAATACCGCGTTCGGTAATCAGGGCGGTAACCAAACGGGCCGGGGTTACATCAAAACCATAGTTGGCCGCCGGACTATCGGCCGGGGTGAGCAGCACTTTTTGTATTTTTTCGCCATCCCAGCCGCTGATATAACGGACTTCATCGGGACTGCGTTCTTCAATCGGAATTTCGCGCAGACCATCGCGCAGGGTCCAGTCGATGGTCGTAGAAGGCAAGGCCACATAAAATGGAATGTTGTTGTCTTTCGCAGCCAAGGCTTTTAGGTAAGTACCTATTTTATTCGCCACATCGCCGGTGCGGGTGGTGCGGTCGGTACCCACGATCACCATATCCACCATGCCGTGTTGCATCAGGTGGCCGCCGGTGTTGTCGACAATGACGGTGTGGGGTACGCCTGCCTGACCAAGTTCCCAGGCGGTTAAATTGGAGCCCTGGTTGCGCGGCCGGGTTTCATCCACCCAAACATGCACTTTAATGCCTTTTTGATGCGCCTGGTAAATCGGCGATGCAATGGTACCCCACTCAATGCACCCCAACCGGCCTGCATTACAATGCGTGAGGATATGTACGGTTTCGCCATGTTTGGCAGCGCTCAATTGTTCGATAATGGGCAAACCATGTACGCCAATCATGCGGCACAATTCGACGTCTTCTTCCACAATTTGATGGGCGGTGGCCAGTGCAATTGTGGCTTTTTCAGCAAAATCAGCCGACGCGGCAATGGCCTTTTCCTGTCGCTCCAAGGCCCAAAACAAATTGATCGCAGTTGGGCGCGATTCCCGCAATTGTTCGATTGCGTTTGTCAAATAGGCATTGGGATCGGTCGCTTGGGCGGCCTCTAAACAGGCAAAATAAACGCCATACGCAGCCGTTGCCCCAATCAAAGGCGCTCCGCGTACCACCATTTCTTTGATGGCATACACCACTTCGGTTACGGTGCGCAGGTCTTGCACGACCACTTCATGCGGCAAACAGCGCTGATCCAGTACCTGTACGCAGGCGCTGCCATCGGGATGCGGCCAGATGGTACGTTTGGTGGAAATACTGCTCATAGGGTGTATTTTTTCAGGTCAATTTCAGTAAAATCGGCAGCAACGGTATGCTTGGCACTGGCAGTAGTGCCCGGCCGTACCAATTGGATGGTGTGCATACCGGCTTCCTCGGCGGCATCTAATTCGGCTTCCACATCGGATAAAAATAGCACGGCCGATGCGGGTAAATTCAGTGCTGCCAAAATATTGTGGTAAGATGCTGCCTCCCTTTTTGGACCAACAAGTGTATCAAAATAATGGGAAAAATAGAGCTTTAAGTCCCCAAACTCCGAAAAACCGAATAAAAGTTGTTGCGCCGCTACCGAACCGGAAGAGTACACCCCCAGTTGATACCCTGCCTTTTTCCAGGCTTCGAGCGCGGGCGGTACATCGGGGTACACATGCCCTTTGATGGCGCCCTGCTGATAAGCGGCTGCCCAAACCAAGCCCTGCACCGATTTTAAAGCGGTATGCTTGCGGTCGGCAACCGTCCAGGCAATGAGTTGTTCGACCACCCCTGCCGTGTCTATGGTTTCCCCACGCTCCTCCAACACCGTTGCGCGCACTGCTGCTACCGGCGCTTCCAAATCAGGATGCGGGTAATTTTTTTGAAAATAATCAGCAACATTTTCCTTAAAATAGGGGAAAAGCACCTCATACACAAAAGCAACCGAAGTGCTTGTGCCTTCAATATCCGTTAAAATGTATTGCATGGATGAGCCGCTTAGGCAGGATTGTATTTTTTATCAACCCCCGATTCGGTGTAATGTGGTACCCAGCCTGATTGGTCAATAAAAATCCGGATGGCTTTCACCGACGGATTTTCTTTTCCGGCATCAAACCAGTGTTTGGTATTGGCTGGCACCGAAATGAGGTCGCCCGCCTGGCACAACACATTGAAAATCGGATCTGTACCATTTTCGAGATTGAACCAGAAGTAGCCCTGGCCGTCCACAAAAAAACGCACTTCATCTTCGGTGTGCTGGTGTTCACTCAAAAACTTGTTGCGCACTGCCTCGTAATTGGGCGTGTGGCTGTTGATATTGATCACATCGGCTGTGTGGTAGCCATTTTCTTGCATATAGGGCTCCAGTACATGGGCATATGCCTTCAATACCGTGTCTTGATCGGCTTCTTCGGCCAATACTTCTTTGGCTTCCCACTGATCGAACCATACGCCCCGCGCTTCCAGGAAGCTGCGAATTTCGTTGGGATTGGAAATGCTGATATTTTGATCTGGAATGTTTAAAACAGCCATATTGAAATTGATTTAACTTACAAATTTTGCAAAAATAAACAACGGAGGCCTGATTCAGTTATGTTAAGTCTGCATTAAATATTTTAACGTTGCACACTTTCGAGGCGCAACAGGCATTCAATTAAAAACTCAAACACCTCAATGTGGCGCTTGGCAACGGCAATGCTTGGGCCCCAGGCGTACAGGCCATGGCCGGCGAGTAAAAAACCGGGCGTACGCGGATAATTGGGCAGGGCATCGCCAATTTCGAGGCTGAGTTGGGCAATGTCCTGTGCATTTTGAAACAGGGGCAATTCAATTTCGGTTTCGTGGGTATGCACGCCTTCCAGTCCTTTCAACAATTCAAACCCGTTCAGCAGGATCGATTGTTTAGCACGGTGCAAATAAGAATAAACGGTACATGGAATACTGTGCGTATGCAAAATCGCTTGAATGTCAGGATTTTGATACAACATGGTATGTATTCCTGTCTCTGCAGAAGGCTTTAAGTGGTTCCAAGCCTCCAGGGCTTTGCCTTGGGCATCAATTTCCATAAAATCGCTCAATTGGAAAGCCCCTTTATCTACCCCCGAACGTGAAATCGTGTACGTATGCTGGTCGGGGTTGCGCACCGAATAATTGGTACTGGTCGCTGCTGCCCAACCGCGTGCGTGAAACCAGTGTATCACGTTCAATAAATCGCGTTGCAGTGCCTGTTTGTCTTCCATGATTCGGGCAATGGTTGTGTTTAAATTGCAAAGAAAACAAGAACCCGCGAAATGAAGCAACCGTTTAGCTAGCAAACGACACATTTATGTTCTGCGGGTGCACAAATGAAAACTTTCCCTACTTTTGAGGTTTCAATCAATGTTGACGCTATGAAATATTACTTCGTTTTACCGATTTTGATGCTGTTACTGGCGGGTGGTGCGCAGGCACAAAATGCGCCAACTCAAACTGCGACGGATGCGGCTGCCCGTACGGCAACCGATGTTTTGGTAAAAAAATATACATTGAATGCCGACCAGGCAAAACAAATGTACACCATTCAGGTGCGCAAACAACGCAACCTTGCCCAAATTGAAGGCCTCAAAACCAGCAATCCAGCCAAGTTTCGCAGCAAACTGCAAGGTGTACAGCAAGGTACTTTGCGCAGTGTACGGGGTGTCCTTAATACCAAGGCTCAAGTGGACTTGTATAAAGAGACCCAAGGCAAGGTGCGGCTTCAGCAAGCAGACAAACGCAAAGAATTAATGGTAAAAAAATCTTCTAAAGAAGAAATTGATGCCGCGTTGCTTGAAATTTATGCCGAATAATGCGGACTACCCCTGTTGTCAGTAATCCCCTTTGAATTTCCTCAATTTTGTTACTTAGATAAAGCGCGCGCACTATGCTCATTTTTGCCGTCCGGTTGATCCTGGAGGATAAAGGCAAAATGCTGTTTCTACGCCAAACCAAACGCAACGGTGGTCGTTATTCACTCGTTGGGGGCAATGTAGAAACGCATGAATTTGCAAGAGAAGCCCTGGCTCGGGAAGCCAAGGAAGAGGCCAGTATCCATGTGGATCCACTGGATTTGAGTCTGGTGCATGTTCTACACCGTCATAAACTCAAAAAAGACGAGACCTTGCTCGTATTGTATTTTAAAGCATCCAAATTCCATGGCGAGCCCGAATCACTGGAACCCAAAAAGTTTCAGGATGTTGCCTGGTTTCCGATTGATAAACTACCCGATGAAGTATCCAAACCTACCCTGCATGTGTTAAAATGTATTCGGGAAGGCGTTATTTATTCGGAGTTTCCGAGCCGCAGTGCCGTGTTGGCATTTTGGGAACAGTTTGGAAATCAATGGACAAAATTTACCGACTTTTAGGATAAGTACAATTGCCTAATTGGTTGAAAGCAATACAACTAGGCGTGAACTTAACACAAAGTTTACCTGAGCCTTTTGTCGCATAGGATACCTTTGACTCCAATCCTTTTTTGGGGCCAACCATGTATCCTTTTACCATGAAAGCAAATTTCCTCCTCCTGTGCGCTATGTTATTCGGCGCAATTGCTGCATTTGCCCAAAATCAGGGCGTACTCACCGGACAAGTATT
>CAIVGO010000226.1 GCA_903905445.1 uncultured Bacteroidota bacterium | reverse complement strand
GAAATACAAGCGCCCGGATAGTTTGCGGGCCAGTGCGAGTGCCAGTTTGCTTGGTGCCTCGGCGCATATAGAGGGCAGCATCAAGCCCAAAAAAGACAGTTACCGCGCTTTTCGATACCTCGCAGGCGCACGCTACAAAACAACCCGTTTGCTCTTGGGTAGTTTGGACGTAAAAGGAGAATACCAACCGGATTTTAGCGACATACAAACCTATTTAACCTACGACATCAACCGCGACTGGCAAGTGGGCGTGATCGGAAACTACAATCGGTCGGTCTATCGGTTTAAACCGCAAAGTCTGGTGCGCGCCTTTGGCCTGATTGATTATGCGCTCCAAATTCGCACCGCGTTTGAAGGCCAGGAAGTGGATGATTTTACCCAGGCCATGGGCGGCATTTCGCTTACTTTTTTGCCCGAACGCGATCATAATCCCTTGTACCACAAGTTTTTAGCCTCAGCCTGGCGCTCGCAGGAAAATGAACGGTTCGATATTTCGGGTTCGTATATTTTGGGCGAACTTGATTCCAATTTGGGCTCCGATAATTTTGGCCAAATCGTCAACATCCTCGGTACAGGCACCCAACAAACCTGGGTGCGCAACTACCTCACCGTCGACGTGCGCAATGCCGAATACCGCGGCGGCCTCGAAATTCAAAAAGATAAACCGGAAGAAGGCCTGGTGCGCAGCCACTTTTTTCAATGGCAGGTAAAATATCAAAACGAACAAATTGCCGATAAAATCAACGAATGGGAGCGCCTCGACTCTGCCTTGTACTCCTTGCCATTTGATACCAATGCCTTGTTTGTACGCCGCACCCTGAAAACCCGAAATGGCCTGCAAAGCAACCGATTAAGCGGTTTTTTCCAGGATACCTGGACCTGGCGCAAAGATGGCGTGCGGGAAATACAGGTGATTGCCGGGGTGCGCGGACAATATTGGGACCTCAACAACGAAGCATTTGTGACGCCGCGTGCCCAAATGTTGTACAAACCACTCAACACCCAAAAAGACCTGTCCTATCGTTTTTCGACCGGATTGTATTATCAACCCGCTTTTTATCGTGAATTGCGGGGCCCGAACGGGATCGTCAACCCCAATGTGCGGGCGCAAAAATCAGCACACTTTTTAGGCGGCTTTACTTACGATTTTTTGTGGGGTAAAAACCGCCCGGTTAAAATGCGCCTGATTACCGAAATTTATTATAAAAAAATGTGGGACATGGTTTCGTACGACCTGGACAATGTGCGGGTTCGGTATGCGGGCAAAAATGATTCCCGCGGGTATGCGACCGGCATTGACATGCGTTTGAACGGCGAATTTGTAAAAGGCGCCGAAAGTTGGATCAACCTCTCCTTCCTGCGCACCCGCGAAAGCTTGTACGACATTCAACATAAAATTCGGAAAGTAGGCCAAAGAGATGGCGAAGCGGTGGCCGATGTGCCGCGCCCAACCGACCGTTTGATGAATTTATCCATGTTTTTTCAGGATTATCTGCCTAAAAACAAAAATTTGCGCATGCACCTCAACCTGACCGTCGGTTCTGGCCTGCCTTTTGGTATTGTAGATAATAATATTGTGTACCGCAACACCTACCGCTTCAAACCTTACCACCGGGTAGACATCGGCTTTGGCTTCCAATTGTGGAAGTCGGAGTGGCTGAGTCGACGGCCGCACCATATTTTGCGCTTTAGCCGCAATACCTGGGCGAGTTTGGAGGTGTTTAATTTGTTGCAGGTATCTAATGAAGCATCCAACATCTGGATAAAAACCATTACCAACACCCAATACGCCATCCCCAATTACCTGACCGGCCGCCGCATCAATTTCAGGATACGGATGGATTTTTAATTTAAACTTCCGCGCTTACCTTTGCACCATGAACACAGAACGCACCCTCAAACTCTATAACAGCCTCAGCGGCGAAAAAGAAGTATTCCAACCCCTCGTGCCCGGCCTGGTAGGCATGTACGTGTGCGGACCTACCGTGTACAGCGATGTGCATTTGGGCAATTGCCGCACGTTTGTGAGTTTTGATATCATTTACCGGTATCTTTTAAACCTGCATTACAAAGTGCGGTATGTGCGCAACATCACCGATGTGGGCCATTTGACCGACGACGGCGAAGACCGCATGGCAAAAGGCTCCAAAGTGGCACAACTGGAACCGATGGAGGTTGCCCAGAAATACACCGTGGGTTTCCATGAAATGATGCGCATTTTTAATACCCTGCCGCCCAGCATTGAGCCGCGCGCTACCGGGCACATTCCAGAGCAAATTGATCTGGTTCAAGCAATTATGGATCGGGGTTATGGCTATGAAAGCAATGGCTCGGTGTATTTTGATGTATTGAAATTCAATGCT
>CAIVGO010000225.1 GCA_903905445.1 uncultured Bacteroidota bacterium | reverse complement strand
CCCAAAGTAGAAAAGTTGTACCAACAGGAAATAGAGCGCATCAATGCCGAAAGTCTTGGCACCGTAGAAATGGTGCGCAAGTTCCGATTATTGCACGAGCCCTGGTCGGCCGAAAACGGGCTGCTTACGCCAACTTTAAAATTGCGGCGGGCGGTGTTGTTTAGGCAGTATCAGGATGAAATTTCGGATTTGTTTGTTTTGTAAAGACGCACCAACACGTCCTCATGATGCAACTGATGCCCCAAAACCACCCAAAACATCGTCCGAACCGAAACCTGCCAATTGCTGGCGGTGCCCATCATTTTCGATTGTTCTTCGGTGCATTGGCTGGCCAAAAACAGGGTGTTGTCGCGCACGGCCTTCCATTCTTTGAGCAAATCCTTGATGCTGCGCTGGGAAACATCGGCGTGTTCCATCCAGAAATCCTGGTTAAAACCGGGCTGTGGCGCTTTGTCGCCCCGCATAAACCACAAGGCCCGAAACGCGAACACCCGCTCGGTATCAATCATGTGGATCAGCATTTCCTTGATGCTCCATTTACCTTCCGCATAACGATAATCGCCCATTGCTTCCGGCATTTTCAGCAGTTGAGCCTGTAATTCCTTGAATGTTTTTTTCAACAAGCCATTTAAACTACCCCGGGCGGGCAATTTGTTTAGGTAGTTTTCATGAAAAGGGGCGTATTCGCCTTTTTTAGGTCGTTTCATGTGCTTAAACCAAGATTTAAATGGATTTGAAGGATGAATGGATAAAAAAAATGATTTTCAATGGATTAGAAGACCTGGGTTTTCCTAACCAATTTGCGTTGACTACCATTCGAAAATGTGCTAAGATTTGGTTGAATCAGCCAATTTTTGCACGTCTTTCCCGATGTCTTTGCGGAAAAATTTGCCTTCAAATTGCACCAATCGGGCGTTGCGATTCGATTTTTTCAAGGCAGCCGCGAGGTCTTTACCAAAACTGGTAATCGCCAGTACGCGTCCACCGTCGGTCACCACCGCGTCACCGGCGTTGCGCATACCCGCGTGAAAGGCCAAACTACCCTTTATTTTATCCAAACCAGTGATGGTTTTCCCCTTCTCGTAATTTCCGGGGTAGCCGCCGCTGACCAAAAATACCGTGGTTGCCGCCCGTTTGTCGGCCCGAATTTTTACCCGGCCCAGGGTACCTTGCGCGCAATTTTGCAAGGCCATTACGAGGTCGGTTTTCAAGCGGGGCAACACTACTTCCGTTTCCGGATCGCCCATGCGGCAGTTGTATTCGATCACGTATGGCTCGTTGTTGACGCTGATCAGGCCGAAAAAGACAAAGCCGGTATAGGGTATTTTTTCCTTGTGCAGCCCTTTGATGGTGGGTTTAATGATCTGCTGCTCCACTTTTTGCCACATGGCATCGTCTACAAAGGCCACGGGGCTCACGGCACCCATGCCGCCCGTATTTGGGCCTTTATCGTGGTCAAAAATGCGTTTGTAATCCTTGGCTTCTGGCAAAATCACGTAATTTTTGCCATCGGTCAGGGCAAAAACGCTGAATTCAATGCCATCCAGAAAAGCTTCCACCACCACACGGTCGCCCGCTGCGCCAAACTTTCCACCGAGCATTTCGCGCAATTCGGCATCCGCTTCGGCGTGGGTTTGGCAAATCACGACGCCTTTTCCGGCGGCCAAACCATCGGCTTTAAGCACCACGGGCAGCGGATGTTGGGCCAAATAAGCCAATCCTTCGGCCAATTGGTCGGCGGTAAATTCGCGGTAAGCAGCTGTGGGCACCTGATGGCGTTGCATGAACTGTTTTGCCCAGGCTTTGCTGCCTTCCAGCACCGCACCGGCTTTCGATGGACCAATCAACAGAATGGAGCGGAGTTGTGCGTCGGCCTGAAAATAGTCCCAAATGCCGCGTACGAGGGGCTCTTCGGGACCAACCACGACCATGCCGATTTGATGGGCAAGTACAAATTGGCCAACGGCTTCAAAATCAAGGGGATTGAGGGCTACATTTTCACCATGTGCAGCAGTGCCCGAATTGCCGGGTGCGATAAATAATTTGGTGCAACGTTTGCTTTGCGTCAATTTCCAGGCAAATGCGTGTTCGCGGCCGCCAGCGCCAAGGAGCAGAATATGCATATCAGAATAGGTAAACCAAGATTAAAGTGGATTTAAAGGATGGATGGATAAAAATTGATTTTCAAAGGATTCGAATCCAGCCGTTTTCAAAACCACTTAGCGTTGGCTATAAAAGATAAAATGGAGGACAAAGATAGGGCGTAAAACCCAACACTAGTACACCCCAATAGACAACATGACGAGCGTGCAACCTACTACGACCTCAATGTTTTGTTGTTGGGCGCGGGCTTCCAGTTCGGGGTTTTCGGTGCCCGGATTGAAGATGATCCGTTTGGGTTGCAAGGAAAGCAGGTAGTCGTAGTATGCTTTTTGGTGGTCTGGACCAACATATAAACTAATGGTGTCGAGCTCGGTCACGGCAGGCATACCTTGCTGAATCGGAATCCCTTCAATTTCGCCCGATCGGATTCCAACCGGAACCACTTCATGCCCATGTTGGAGCAAACGTTGCACCGCGCGATAGGCGTATCGCTCGGGATTGGTGGTGGCGCCTAGTACAAGGGTCTTTTTCATGGCGGTGTATAATAAGGTGTTTTTTAAAATCAAGAACGCTGTATGAAACAGTAATTTAGTTCAAAAGTTACGGCGATGCCAATTAAATTGACCGTTTCTGCTACATTTGCTTTATTTTCTAAACGCATTGATTTGCTTGAATTGATATGATATTAACGGATAAGAAAATCCTGGAGGCAATTGCTTCCGGCGCGATCGTAATTGAGCCTTTTGATCGGAATTGCCTGGGTACCAACTCTTACGATGTGCATTTGGGTAAATATTTGGCGGTGTACAAGGATCGGGTGCTGGATGCCAAGAAGCACAACCAGATTGACACTTTTGAGATGGATGAAACCGGTTTTGTATTGCAACCGGGCACTTTATACCTGGGCGTAACGGAAGAATACACCGAAACCCACAATTCCGTGCCTTTTTTAGAAGGTAAAAGCAGCATTGGGCGCTTGGGCATCGACATTCATGCCACTGCGGGAAAAGGCGATGTTGGGTTTTCCAATACCTGGACCCTCGAAATATCCTGCACCCAGCCCGTGCGAGTGTATCCGGGCATGCCCATTGGTCAGTTGATTTATTTTTTAATTGACGGAGAGGTGGAAAATTACTACAACAAAAAGCAGAATGCGAAATACAACGAACGGACCGACAAGCCCGTAGAAAGTATGATGTGGAAGAATTTTTGAACTTGATTTTCAAATTGTTTATATGAAGCACTTAACTCGATTACCCATTTTTTGTCTGGTTATAGCCCTACTTTGTGTTGCTGCATGCCAACAGCCAAGCAAAGATTACCAGCAAAAAGCCGAAAATGCCGCATTTTTACACGCGGGTGTAAAACGCATTACCGATATTATTCGGCATGATATTTTTGCGCCGCCCATCTCGGCGCGGATATATGCTTATGCATCCGTGGCGGGATATGAAGCCCTGGTGCCAGGTTCGCCAGGTTATCAAAGTTTGGCAGGCCAACTCAATGGACTCACGCCTTGTCCAAAACCAGAAGCCGGGAAGACATACTGTTTTCCTTTGGCCAGCGCAAATGCCCTGCTTACCGTGGGCAAACAATTGGTGTTTTCGGAAGGCGACATGCAGGATTTGAAAGAGCAAATTTTTGACGATTTCAAAGCCATGAACATGCCCCAGGATGTGTACGACCGCTCGATGGCTTTCGGCGACCAAATTGCCAAACACATCTTGACTTGGTCAAAATCAGACAATTATGCCCAAACCCGCAGCGCACCGAAGTTTACCATAGAAACAAAAAATCCTGCGCGGTGGCGTCCAACCCCACCCATGTATGCCGATGCACTGGAGCCACACTGGGCCGAAATCCGTCCTTGGGTGATTGATTCAGCCACCCAGTTTAAAGCCGATCCACCCGTCGAATTTAGTACGAAAAAGGGCTCTGATTTTTACAAACAAGCCTACGAGGTGTTTGAAATTGGCAAAAACCTGACCGAGGAACAAACGGCAACCGCTTGGTACTGGGATGACAATCCATTTGCGATGGAAGTACAAGGTCACCTGTCTTTTGCCCGTAAAAAAATCAGTCCGGGCGGCCACTGGATGAACATCGCCGCCGTGGCTTGTCGCAAATCAAATGCCGATATGATGAAATCAGCCGAGACGTACGTAAAGGTGTCTTGTGCGCTGGCCGATGCCTTTATCGTATGCTGGGGCGAGAAGTACCGCACCAATTTGATTCGTCCGGAGTCGTACATCAACCAATACATTGACCAGGAATGGCAGCCATTGATTCAAACGCCGCCGTTCCCGGAGCATACCAGCGGGCATAGCACCATTTCATCGGCCGCTGCTTCCGTACTGGAAGGATTGTATGGTACGACCTTCGCATTTACCGACAGCACCGAAACGGAGTTTGGCCTGCCCGCGCGCAGTTTTGAGTCGTTCCGGGAGGCGGCAAATGAAGTGGGCAAAAGCCGTTTGTTGGGTGGCATTCACTACCGTCGCGGCAATGAAGCGGGCTTAAAATGCGGCGAAGCAGTAGGCAATTTTGTGTCCCAACGCATTAAAACAAAACAATAGATAACAAGCAAAACGGCCGCTATGCGCCCCGTTAAAAATCTTGTTTTTATACTTTCCAACAGCCGTGTCGCCTGCTCAGGTGGCACGGCTGTTGTTATAAAAAAATGTAGCTTTCATAGCCTTAAAATGTAGTTTTTGCAATAGTACATATTGACTAAAATGGGTCAAAATAAAAAGTAAATTACCCGACATTCAAGGGTTTTTCTTCAAAAAATAATAAAAAACGCCCGTTTTAGCGGGCAAAAAGGGGTAATTTTGTCACGCATAAGATCGTCTTTACCTGGCAATTTTTCTAACCGAACACCCCTTCTTTTTTTAGGCTTGGTTTTGAAAAACTTGACCATTTTTTTAATCGTCAAAATTTCACTTTAACCGATTACCTAACAAAAGATTTGCTTCCTATGGGACAAACACTTACTTCATTCAAAAACCGTATAACCTTCTTAAGTATTGCACTTGCGGTGTTTTGCTTTTTGCCTGCCTATGCGCAGGTGTCGGTGACTGTAACCGGCACAAACGTTTCCTGCTTTGGCGGAAACAACGGAACTGCAACCGCCATTGGTTCGGGCGGCTGGGCTCCTTACACGTATTTGTGGTCTAACGGCGCCACAACCCAAACTGTTTCTGGGCTTATTGCGGGAACGTATCTAGTAACCGTAACCGATGTTGATCTGGGTTATGCGGTGGGTTCGATCACCATTACCCAACCACCTGCCTTGGGCGTTACCGTGTACGGTGAAAGCCAGATTTGCGGCATCGTACCGGATGGTAAAGCAACGGCTGTGCCTTTTGGCGGTACCCAACCTTACACCTACAATTGGAGCAATGGCGGCACCGGCGCACAAATTACCGGACTCGCTAGCGGAACCTACACCGTTACGGTAACCGATGCAAAGGGATGTACGACCACGGGTTCGGCAACTGTTTATTTCTGGAACGAAGGCGTTTGGATTATGGACTCCACCGTACAGATTAAATGTTTCGGCGATAACAATGGCTTTACCAAAGTAACCGGTATGTCGGGTACGCCCCCTTATTCGTATCAGTGGAGCGCCAACGCAGGAAATTCAACTTCAAATATGTTGAGTAACCTCGCGCCTGGCACCTACACCGTAACCGTTACCGATGCCAATGGATGTTCTAATTCGCACATCGTAACCATTTTTCAGCCACCCGCGCTCGTTGTTTCGGCGACTACTACCAGTGGTACCTGTGGATTGGCTGGTTCGGCTACCGTGACTGCTTCGGCAGGCACCCCGCCCTACACGTTTACCTGGAGCAATGGTTCTAATAACACAACCATTGTAGTGCCAGCCGGTACCTACACAGTGACTGTAAAAGACGCGAATAATTGCAGCAAACAGGTTTCTGCTACCGTCACCGTAAGCAACAACCCCTTGTCGATTACCACGGCCATCTTGAGCAGTGCGGGTTGTACCGTAGGGGGTAGTGCATCCGCTACCGTCATCGGTGGAACAGGACCTTATACGTATACCTGGAGCACCGCGCCTACCCAAACGACTGCAACCGCCACCAATTTGCCAGCTGGTAGTTACACCGTAACCGTGGTGGATATCGCAACCGGTTGTACCGGAACCGCAACTGCTGTTGTACCATCGGCGCCTACCTTGGTTGCAACCGCAACGGTGATTTCAAATGCAACCTGTTTGTCGGGCGGTAGTGCAACGGTAACTGTAACCGGTGGCACATCTCCTTACACCTATATATGGGATAATAATCCAGCCCTCAATACCCAAACGGTAACAGGTTTAGGTGCTGGTCCGCACACGGTAAAAGTGACGGATTCAAAAGGTTGTATTGCTACAAGTGCGGTAACCATTGGCCAAAACCAGGGTCCAAGTGTTACCATCAACATTCAAAACAACGCCACTTGTGTGGCAGGTGGTACTGCAACAGCAGTAGCTACCGGCGGCGCAGGCAGCTATACCTACCTGTGGAGTGCCAATGCCAATAACGCAACAACCGCAACGGTAACCGGCCTGCTCGCAGGT
>CAIVGO010000224.1 GCA_903905445.1 uncultured Bacteroidota bacterium | reverse complement strand
CCGCCATCATCTGGATCTTCCACATTTTCGAAAGATTCCATGTCGCGGGCGTTGTCAAGGGTGCTTGCACCTTGGTCTTGGCCAGACAAACTGAATGCCAAGGCGTTACCGGCTTTCCAACCAGCACGGTTCACCACTTCTTGTACCAGATCTTTGATATCCGGGGTGCGGTGTTGCGTCCAAATTTCCCAATTTTCAGTCACATTCCAAAAAACAGAAGCTGTGGTGGTTGGGCGCGCTGTAATAAGGTCAACATCGTTGTAGGTAACTGCACTGTCGGCTGCTTCAGCACGAATGGTAATCAACGCAGGATCGCCTTCGTCTTCATGGGCAAAAAGTTGAATATAAGCCGAATCAATGATGGCACCTTTTGGCACGTTTACATTTCTGAAACGCAAGCCCGTTATGGCGACATTGAACTCGTCCCCTTCCCAGCCAGCATCCAGGTCATCATCGTACAACTTATCCATTGCGTTATTCAGTTGTTCGGCATCATCGGTAGAAACAGGCACGGTACCATCCAATGCAGTTTGTTTGATGCGGGTAGTATCCAGCAATTGTGCAGAAACCAGCACAGGAAAAAGCAAAATACCCAGGAAAAGAACATGTTTAATTGTCTTCATACAGAAAAATTTAAAATGAAGACAAAGTTACGGCACCTAATTTGGTTGGATTTTAAGTGGAGGTTAAGTTTACGCAGAATGGCCTATTGGGGTATTTTTTTACACAAAACAGACAACTTTCATATTACTAAAAAACAATGGCCTTTGTTCCCAGAACAAAGGCCATTAATAAATCATTGAATACCAAACTATTGTGCCATAATATGGGACATTCTTAACAGATCTTTGTTCATGTGTTTGCGCTTATGGATGGCGTCTTCAAACGGGGTATAGTGGATGGAATTGTTTTTAATACCCACCATCATACCGGTTTTACCTGCCATGAGCGCTTCCACTGCCGAAAATCCGAGGATACTCGCCAAAACGCGATCGAATGCGGAAGGTGAGCCGCCACGTTGTAAATGTCCAATCACGGTCACTTTAATATCGTCGTACACTTCAATTTTTTCAGAAATCTGTTGAGCAATGTCGTACACGGTACCCATTTGATTCCCTTCGGCTACGATGACAATGCTAAAGAGTTTGGAACGTTTTGTGCCCCGTTTCAGTAATTTTACGAGGTCTTCGAGCGAGGAATCCTCTTCTGGAATCAACACCCCGCCTGCTCCACCAGCAATAGCGGTATGCAGGGCAATGTATCCGGAGTGACGGCCCATTACTTCTACAAAAAAGAGGCGATTGTGCGAATCAGCGGTGTCGCGAATTTTGTCCACCGCTTGCACGGCCGTATTCACTGCTGTATCAAAACCGATGGTAAAATCGGTACCATATAAATCATTGTCGATGGTGCCCGGAATACCCAGAATGGGGATATCCGGATATTCTTCCATGAATTTGGTTGCCCCGGTAAAAGTTCCGTTTCCTCCAATGGCAATCAGGCCGTCGATATCATTGTCTATCAGCGTTTCATAGGCCAATTTACGGCCTTCCGGTGTTAGAAAACGCATACTACGCGCAGTTTTCAGGATGGTACCGCCCCGGTGAATGATGTTGCTGGCGTCGGTAGTTTCAAGTCGCCGAATATTGCCATCAATCATCCCCTCATACCCCCGCATGATTCCGTAAATGTGCAAATCATTATTAAAGGCATTGCGCACAATGGCGCGGATGGCTGCGTTCATACCCGGCGCATCTCCACCTGAGGTAAATACAGCAATGCGTTTGATTTCTTTCGACATACTATAAAAACTTGAGAAACAATGTGTTTAGTTGTATTCTGGCGACTATTCCACCCCTGTATTTTGGTGGTAATCGGCCAATGAATAAATGGGTTTGCGCACGATAATGCCCGGACGTAGTTTTCGGTCTTCCATACATTTTACCAGAATATCCTGAAAATGATAGGCAATCGAGCCAACAAAATGAACCGGTACTTGCTGTGCACCTTGGTATTTGAGTACTTGGCGATCCAGAAAATCGGACAAACACTGTGCCACAAGGTTTTTCACAAATGGATGTTGGGCATATTCACCCAGAAAACGGGTGAAGGTCGCTAAATAAGCGTTTGCCCCTTTTTCATACACCTTATCTTTTATAGCATCCATGCCTTCCGGGTGGGCGGCCAGAAACGCCTGGTGCAGATCGGCCGGTAATTCCCGGTAAAACATGGCCCGCAGCAATGCTTTACCCAAGTAAGTTCCGCTGCCTTCATCGCCTAACAACCAACCCAAAGAAGGCACATTATCCAGAATTTTTTGTCCATCAAAATAACAACTGTTGGAACCAGTGCCCAAAATACAGGCAATTCCTGCACTGCGGCCACAAGTCGCACGGGCGGCTGCCAACAAATCATGCTCTACTTCAACAACTGCTTTGGGAAAAAGTGCACGCAAAGCCAAAGAAACAATTTCGGTACGGTGCGCATCGTGTACTCCGGTGCCATAAAAATACACCGCAGTCACCGCATCCGGCGCTATTTTCGGAAGCAATTGGGTTTCTATGATGGTTTTGATTTCAGCAGTGGTATGGAAAAACGGACTAAAACCAACCGTATTTTCCAGGGTCTGGTCGCGGCCACTGTTGATGAGTAACCAATCACATTTCGTTGAGCCACAATCGGCAATTATTACCATGGTGTGCGATGTATTAAAGATAGATCAAATTGAGTGTCCCAAAAAGCCCTTGCAATCTGGTTGTGTACTTTTTACACGATGGCGCAAAAATAGACTATTATTAAAAAAAAACGCCATTATGCAGAGAAACTCCTTAAACTTCACAAAGAAATTGCAAATCCAAAAATTATTTAAAAACATTTTGTTGTTTGTTTAAAATAAAATGTTTTACTTTGTGGCATGATTCAATCGTTCACCTTAATTTTTTAGCACATGACACCATATCATCATGTACACAACACCCATTACAACAGCAGCAGGGTAACGAAGTCAAATAACACCGAATGGCTCCAGGAATCGGTACTTTGGAAAATAATCGTGCTCATTGCCCTGATTTACATCATTTGGGCCGATAAAGTATCGATTGTTTTCGGTGCGATGCCTACGGATGCAGCGCAGGTGCAGCAAGAAGGGCAACGGGTAAAGGCGTCTTTATTCGATCTTTCACATGGGTCGACCAACATCCGTGCCCAAAAACAAGATGTGCAAGTGGTTTTGCCGCCTGAAGCCGAAAGCAACCTGACCCACTTGATGGATCCGGCATTTGCCCAACGCAATGCGGTGGAACCGGACCTTGTACAAACACGCCTGACGCGCTGCCAAACCTATGTTGCCCGGTTTGCCCCTGTGGCCGTGGCCGAAATGCGCCGAACCGGTTTGCCCGCCAGCATCACCCTCGCCCAAGGTTTGTTGGAAAGCGACGCAGGCGAGAGCAAGTTGGCCAAAGCAACCAACAACCATTTTGGAATCAAATGTTTTTCCAAAAAATGCAGAAAAGGCCATTGCCAAAACTTTACCGATGATTCGCACAAGGATTTTTTCCTGCAATACCCAAATGCCTGGGGCAGCTAT